>NZ_JBSGDP010000045.1:0-48690 GCF_053602435.1 Nocardia sp. NPDC004415 | reverse complement strand
ACGGGCGCGAGCATCAGGTGGTCGTTGATATTGGCCGCGGACAGCTCGACGACGAGCGGGAACCCGTTTCCGCAGGTCAGCAGGTGGTGTTTGGAACCGGTCTTGGCGCGGTCTACCGGGCTGGGTCCGGTCGCGGCGCCCCCCTTTTGGCCCGTACGTGCGAGCCGTCGATCATGACCCGGTCGAAGTCGATCAACCCGGCGGCGTTACTGCGGTCGAGGACCGCTTGGTGTATCGCCTCGAACACTCCGGCGGCTTGCCAGTCCCGCAGCCTGCGCCAGCACGTCATCCCCGACCCGAATCCGAGTTCCTGGGGAAGGTCTTCCCACCCGATCCCGGTGAACAGCACGAACAGGATGCCCTGGAACACCAGCCTCGGGTCGTGCTGGGCCGGGCCCGGTGTTCCTGCTGGTTTCACCGGCAGTAGCGGTTCGATAGCCGCCCACAACTCGTCATCTACGACCCAGGGTGCTGCCACGACGAAACATCCTGCACGACAGCGAGTCTCACCGCTACATGACCGAACCCGTTAGGGGCTCTTGGGCGGAAACGGTGTTGATCACAATCGGAGCCGGGCGTTTGTCGCCGAGCCGGACCAGGGCCCGGATCACCAAGACGATGAGCGCGCCGATTCCGAGAATGATCGCCAGGACGACAACTTCGGCACCGGCGTAGTTGTTCGCCGCCATGTAGGTGACCAGCAGGCCACCCGCGATCACGACGACGATCCACTGCGGGATCAGCTGTGCCGGGCGGTCGGGTGTCGGTTGCTGCGCCGTCGCCGGCGGTCGCATTCCGGGTCGCGGTTGTTGCGGCTGAGTCATGCGGGGCCTCGGGGTCGGCTGCTGTGTGCGGGGCAGTCTACGACCGGTCGCATTGGGTTTGTGATGTTTTCGAGCGAACGAGATGTCTGATTCGAACGCCCCCGGATAGTCCGAGTGGGTCGAAATATTCGGACGGGAATTGTCATCGGAGTTTCGAATATGAACCGGACGACCGGTATCCATTCGGGAGCTGATGCCGACGGGGCGGAATTCGATTATCTTCGGACCAGTCGGCATCCAGTCGTGTTGGGCCGACAATCGGAAGGTGGATCAAGTGTCGACCGTGACAGGTGCTGCCACGATATTGCTGACCGGAGCTACGTCGGGGCTGGGTCTCGAGGTAGCGCATCGGCTCGCCGGGTCTTCGGGGTGGACGGTGCTCACCACCACGCGAACGCGGGAGCGCTCGGTCGAATTGCTTGGGCTACTGGGTGATTCGGCTGAGTTCCGGTCTGTGGTGTGTGATCAGTCCGATCTCGCGAGTGTGCGATCGGCGGCGAGGGAGATCCGGGAACTCGTTGCTACCGAGGCGATCCCGCCGATTCGGAGTGTGGTGCTCAACGCGGGGATCCAGACGGGCTCGACCGGTACGGCCACGGTCGACGGTTACGAGGCGACCTTCGCGACGAATCTTCTCGGGCCGCATCTGCTGGTGGGCCTGCTCAGTGAGGTCCTCTCCGGGCCGACGCGCCTTGTCGCCGTAGGGTCGGGCACGCACTACGGGAAGTTCCGCCGGTCCTATGGGATGGTTCCGGCGCCCAGGTGGGAAGACCCGGAGATACTCGCCCGGCCCCGCGCCGGCGACGGCATCCGGGCCTACGCCACCAGCAAACTCGCCACGCTGTACTGGGTGCACGAACTCGCCCGGCGTGCACCGGATTCCATCGACGCCATCACCTACGACCCGGGGATGATGCCGGGGACCGGGCTGGCCAGGGATCGCAGTGCTATCGAGCGCTTCGGCTGGAAGTATCTGCTGCCCGCGATGCGGGTGGTGCCGGGAGTGTCGACGCCGAAGCGCTCGGGGCAGCGACTCGCCGCGATCGCCACGGGGACGGATCGGCTCGACGCTGCCGGGCTTCGTGGCTCCTATGTCGAGATCGACCGCATCGTCGGGTCGTCGGCCGAGTCCTATGATCCGCGGCGGGAGCGCGCGCTCTTCGAATTCCTGAACGAGGCGACCGGGTTGACCGAGGCGGCCACGGCGCCGTGGTGGTCCACGCGCGCCCCGATGCCCTGAGCCCGGCGCCGGCGGGCCCGGAATAGAGTGGTGACTGTGAACGACGACAGTCACCAGCCGCTGTCGTTACCGGTGTTGCTGGCCCGGCAGCGGGCAGCGGTGAGTCGGCGGGTGCGGCACAGCGTGGGCGATGCCGAGTACACGCGCACCGTCGATGCCTGTGCGCGGCTGCTCCTCGACCTGACGGCCACCACGAAGGAGCCCGGCCGCGGCGAGGTGGCACGAGTGGTCGTGCCGTTGGCCGAGCGGCACGCAGAGCAACGCATGCCCGCCGCGACCCTGCTGGAACTCGTGCAGATCGCGGCGCGGGCCGTCCTGGCGGAAGCGGAGGAGCTGGCCGTCACCCCCGAGCAACGTTCGGAACTGGCCGATATCGGGCGGCGACTGCTCGAGGTGACCGGGCACGTCGGCGTCGTCGCCCTCGAGACCTACGGTCTCGTCGAGCAGGAAATGTTCGGCAGCGCCCAGGAGATCCGCCGCGAACTGCTGGCGGCGTTGCTGACCGGAGCGCCGACCCGGCACCTGGCCACCCGCGCGGAACTCACCCTCGCCGCCACCTACACCGTGCTCGCGATCGATCTCGGGCCGAACGCCGGGGTGCCGTCGACGATGCCGGAGCTCGTGGCCCGGCGCCGGGAACGGGTCATCGCCCGCAGTATCGACGAGCTCGGCTCCGCACCGGCGCTGCTGCAATTCGACGGCGTCACCGGCACGGCACTGGTCCCCGACAGCGCGGAGACGATCGCCGCGGACCGCTTCGACCGGTTGGCCGAGCGGCTCGCCGACACCCTGGACTGCGAGCTCTTCCTCGGCCTGCTCCCCGAGGTGGCGCCGGCCGATATCCCCTCCGCGGTCGCCGACGCCCGCGAGTTGGCCCTGTTCCCCCGGCTCCGTGAGCGCCCGTCGGGCTGCTACCGGCTCGACGACCTGCTGCTCGAACTCCAGATCACCCGACCGGGCCGGGCCAAGCAGCGCCTGATCCAGCTACTCGAGCCGCTGGCCGAACACCCTCACCTGATGAACACTCTGCAAGCGCACCTGCAGCACGGCGCCGACCGGCAAGCCGCAGCCCGCGAACTCCATATCCATCCCAACACCTTCACCTACCGGCTCAGCCGGATCACCGAGCTCACCGGGCTCGATCCCACCCAACCCCGCGAAGGTCGCACCCTGGCCGCCGCGCTGACCATCCGCATCCTCGAACCTCCGGCCGCGCCCGGCACGACCGAGCCACACTGACCCGGTCCCGGCCGGGTTCGGTCAGTCCAGCAGTGCGGTGGCCTCGACCTCGACGAGTACATCGGGTTCGAAAAGGTAGTCGACACCGATGAGCGAGGCCGGTGGAAGTGGCAGCCGCAGGCCGATCTCGGCGGCGACGGACTCCACGCCCGCCATGAAATCGCCGATCTTGTCCGGGGTCCAGTGCGTCACGTAGAAGGTCAGGCGGAGCACATCGGCGAAGGTCGCGCCCGCACCGGCCAGTCCGACGGCGGTGTTGCGCAGTGCCTGCGCGACCTGGCCGGTGAGATCGCCGGTCGCTACCGGGGTCCCGTCACCGCGACGGGAGATCTGGCCGCTGACATGGACATGCCTGGTCCCGGTGCCCACGGCGACGTGGTGGTAGGGGACCGGCGCGAGCATGCCCTCGGGGCTGAGGTACTGAACAGTCATGGGATCGGGCTCCTCTGTCTAGGTATCGTGAAGCTACCTAGTAGCAGAAGGCCACTTCAACGAGACCAGGTTTCGCCATGGATACCTCCCCGCCGGTCAACGGCCCGCACCACGCCGACGAAGTCGGAATCGACGCGCACCACCGCGAGTTGCTCGACCAGATCCTCGACAAGTGGTCGCTCAGCATCCTCAACGAACTCTGCGAACGGCCCTGCCGCTTCAACGAACTGCGCCGGGCCATCCCCCAGGTGACCCAGAAGTCGCTCACCGCGACGCTGCGGCGGCTGGAACGCAACGGTGTGGTGGAGCGGGAGGTGATCTCCACCCGCCCGGTCGCGGTCCGGTACCGGATCACCCCACTCGGCAAATCCCTGCGTCCGCCCATCGATGTGCTGCTGGCCTGGGCATCACAGAACATGGCCACCATCGAGCGCGCACGCGAGCGCTTCGACGACCTCGAGAGGGGCGACATACCGGCCTTCGACTGAGGCGCGGAAGGACTCGGTGGGGTCGATCGGCAAATGTTCGACGAGGCGCATCACGACGCCGGGGAACTCGACGCACCGGACACCTCGGCGGCGAGGAGGACGGCGATGGGCTCGGTGGCTTCGGGGTGGGTGGATTGGAGTTCTCGGGCGTGGTGGGTGGGGTCGAGGAGACGGAGGGCTCGGCGGGCGTAGGCGTGGACGCGGCGGGGGAGGTCGGCGCGGATGGCGGCCAGGTCGGCGGGGTGGGCGTGGCGGCCGGGGTGGGTGGGGTCGGTGCGCAGGGTCCAGGGGGTGGTGAGGTCGGTGGGGAGGCCGATGGTGTCGAGTAGGCCGGGGCCGGTGGCCTGGTCGAGGGGGGTGGGTGGGAGGCCGAGTGCGGTGTCGCGGTGGGTGCAGTGTTCCCACCAGGCGCGGGGGGTGGCGGTGAGTTCGAGGCCGAAGGTGAGGACCTGGCGGCCGTCGGTCCAGGTGCGTTGCACGCGGGTGCGGCGGATGGTGGCGACACCTTCGGGGGCGAGGTGCACCCAGCGGGTGTCGTCGCCGTGGAAACCGTAGGGCTGCAGGAGGTTTCCCGCCTCGCGGGTCAGCCGGCGCACCGCCGCATCGGAATCGACCATTCGAGCAGAGTAGCGGCGGGGGCCGACAGATCCGCCGCGCGCGATCAGCGTGCCGGGAAACGCAGGACGCGGTCGTCGCCGGTGCGTGGGTCGCCGCGGCCGTCGGTGTTGGAGGTGGTGAGCCAGAGGGCGCCGTCGGGGGCCACGGCTACGGTGCGCAGGCGGCCGTAGGTGTCGTCGAACACCGGTCGCGGGGTGGTGGCGGTGCCGTCGGACAGCGTTGTGGTCCAGAGTCTTTCGCCGCGCAGGGCGGCGAGGTAGAGGGTGTCGCCCGCGATGGCGATACCGGAGGGGGACGCCGCCGAGGTCGGCCAGGTGAGCACGGGGTCGGTGAAGCCGCGGTCGCTGCCGCCGGGGCCTTCGACGGTGGGCCAGCCGTAGTTGCGGCCGGGTTCGACGAGGTTGAGTTCGTCGAGGCGGTTCTGGCCGAATTCGGCGGCGAACAGGCGGCCGGCGCGATCCCAGGCCAGGCCCTGGACATTGCGGTGGCCCAGGCTCAGGACCGGGGAGCCCGGGGTCGGATTGCCCGGGGCGGGGGCGCCGTCGGGGGTCAGGCGCAAGATCTTGCCGTTGGGGCTCGCGGGGTCCTGGGACAGGGCGCTGTCGCCGGCGTCGCCGGTGCCGACGTAGAGCATGCCGTCGGGGCCGAAGGCGATGCGGCCGCCGTTGTGGTTGCCCGCCTTCGCGATTCCGGTGTAGACGATCTCGCCCGGCTGACCAGGGCGCAAACGCAGGATGCGGTTGTCGTTCTCGGCGGTGAAATAGGCGTAGACCGTACCGGATTCGCCGGGCGCGACGGCCAGGCCGAGTAGGCCGCCTTCGCCGCGGGCGACGACGCCGGGGACCTCGTGGAACAGTTCGGGTGCGCGGCCGGGTGTCACGCGCAGGATTCGTCCGGAGTCGCGTTCGGCGACCAGTGCGGTGCCGTCGGAGAGGAAGGCCAGGCCCCAGGGGACATCGATGCCCTGCGCCACTTCTTCGGGGGCACCCAGGTCGGGGGTGCCGCCGGGCCTGCTCGGCGCGACCGAGGAGGCGATCGGGGTGGCGGATGCGTCCCGCTGCTGGTCCTGGGCGCAGGAGGCCGCCGTGACGGCCAGCAGCGCGGCCGTCAGGGCACGGAGAACACCGATCACGGAAACTTCCCTCCGGGGCGGGTTTCCTTCCAGAGTAGAGCGGTTCCCAGATGACTAATCCCCAGGATCAGTGATCGTAGGCGGTGGGTGATCGGTGGATGGGCGCCGATTTGTCGTTGTGCCAGATCGCGGCGGTGAGGGCGAAGAGTCGTTGCAGTACGCGGACGGCGACGCTGGCTCGCGCGACTGTTCAAGCCGCTACGTCAAACCGTCGAATCGATCAACCAGACCTTGAAAGGGCAACTCGACCTCGAACGACACGGCGGCAAACCCCACATCCGGCCATGTCCGACCGCCGCACAGTCTCCATCGATCTGCCGCATTCGACCGGGGTTGAGTCGATGACCCACACACCGTGGAACATGCGCGTGAGGTGATTTCGTTCGTCACACAACGATCATCAAACATCTTCGCTTTATGCTACTGATCCGACATGCATTGTCGATCAATTGATTTCGGCCATCCGAGGCGGCCATCCCGGCGAGGCGCGAGACGCCCCGCCGCCGCACAGTAGCCGACTCGTTTGTCCACGTGCGGCATGCGTGCCCACTTGCCATACTGCTTTGATGAGCGACAAGGCCGCAGGAGTTGACGACGACATCGTGGCCGCCCGGATCGTCCCCGCGATCATCGGTATCCGCACCGGGCTTGGCTGCGGTATTCCCGCAGCTCTCGACGAGTTCCAGCGGCGTTATGAGCGACTGCGCATCGAGCGGCCCGACGACTTCACATCGCCGCCCGACGAGTACGGGCGCGGTGTCTACACCTGACCAGATCCCCGGTCGATCACGCGCCCCCGCGCCTACAAGACCGTCTGTCGTCGGACATCACCCCTGGGAATTAGCCATCTAGGGCAGATCGGCTGTGACGCCGTCGGCGAAGGCGGGGGTCAGCCAGGGGCGGAAGGTGCGTTCGGCGGCTTCGGCGGACTCGGCGCCGATCACCCGGCCGACGGCGTCCCAGGAGGCGCCGGAGGCGCGGACGAAGCGTACGGCCTCGACCAGGCGCTGCTGGGCGGAGGCGGAGTCCTGGAAGGCCAGGTGGACAGGGAGCAGGGCCTGCATCTCCAGGCGGTGGTAGTCCCATTCGGCGACGACCAGGCGGGTGAGATCGGGGGCCAGGCGGCCGCCGGGGCAGTGCAGGACGCGGTCGAGCGGGGAGTGGTCGTCGGCGTGGCCGGCGCGGAGCCAGGTGCGGCCCTGCCAGGCGCCGCAGGTGCACAGCGCGCGCCAGCCGATCACATCCTTCTCGTCGCGGGGGCGCCGGTCGCGGGGGGAGAGCGGCTTCGCGTCGACCGCCACGGTGGCCCGCGGGTCGGGAGTGTCGCTGTGGCCGCGCAATCCGTCGGCGAAGATATCGGCGACCCATCCACGATGATTGTCGAGCAAGCTGTTCATTCTGACTCCGATGTCGAATCCACACGGCTCGTTCCGATGCATGGGACTACAAATCCCACGTATCCACCATCGGTGTTCCGGACGCCCCGGGCAACCATTCCCCGCGATATTGTCGCCAGTCACATAACGACCGGTCCGGTCTTTGGAGAAACAGAGACGAACCGGCCGCTACCGGCATCGACGGAGGTCCGGCGGGGTTCGTCCCAATCGCGGAGGGCTGCCGCTGGGTCGCGCAACAGCGACGTTTCCGCGCACCACCAAACCCTCGTGATCCGCGTGTGAATTGTCCAGGAACAGCGAATGGTCGACGAATTCCCGGCCGCGACAGCGGATTCTGTGGCGACATCACCGGAATATTCGGGAGTCTCCATGTTCGCCCCATTTGTCCACTTTCGCTCGTTCGCCCGGCGCCTGCCCTGTGCCGTCGCCGGGGCGGTGATCGCCACCTCGGCGGTGTTCGGCACGCCACTCGCGCTGATCGGCCCGGGGCCGGCCGCCGCCGTCGCACCGCTCGGGGTGCGCGGTCCCGAGACGGCGATCGTCATCCTCGGCTACGGACTGCTGCCCGACGGCGGCATGCGCCCGGAACTGATCGACCGGCTCACCGCCGGCTACGTCCAGGCGGTGCTCGCCCCGTTGTCGCCGATCGTGGTGACCGGCGGCAATCCGCACAACGGCATCACCGAGGCCGACGCGATGACGGCCTGGCTGGTCGAGCACGGGATCGCCGCCGAGCGCATCCATCGCGAACCGCAGGCCGACTCGACGATCCAGAACGCGCAGTTCACCGCGATGATCCTGCGCGAGATCGGCGCCAGGGACGCGGTCATCGTGACCTCGGCCGACCACATCGACCGCGCGGTGGCGAACTTCGTCGGCGCGGGCGTGCTGGTCGTCTCGGCGGTGACACCCGAGCAGGTGCCGCCGTTCGTGCCGACCCCGATGCACTGGTAGCCCTACGACCGGGCAGACACCGTGACCTCGCGCAGCGCGGTGAGCAGGAAGTCGTCCACCGCGTCGGTCCGCTCGAGCTGGACCAGGTGCCCGGCACCCGGGACCCGCACCACCGCACGCAGATCGGTGACCGACGCGCGCAGGGTGGCCAGGGGGTCGCGGCCGCTGAAGCCCTCCATGTCGGGATCGTTCTCGCCGTAGAGGAAATAGGTGGGGACCCGCACGGTGGCACCGGCGAAGGGCTCGGTGAGTTCCCAGTTCCGGTCCAGATTGCGATACCAGTTCAGGCCGCCGGTGAAACCGGTGCGCTCGAATTCGGTGGCCAGGGTGTCGAATTCGGCGTCGCTGAGCCACGGCCACGGCAGTGCGGGGGCCTGGGGCAGCACGTCGAGGTAGCCGAGGCCGGGCGGGTTCTTCCAGGTGTCGAGGTAGTGGTAGTCGCCGGAGAGCGAGAAGTAGACGCGGGCGAGGAATTCCCGTGTTCGCGCGGCCAATTCGGCATCGGCGACGCCCGGCTCCTGGAAATAGGCCAGGTGCAGGAAGTGCCGTTGCGCGGCCTTGGTCCAGTATTCGGACGGCGCGCGGGGCGGGCGGGGCGAGAACGGATTGTTGAGCACGATCGCGGCGGCGACGCGGTCGGGGGCACGCAGGGCGAGCTCCCACACCAGCTGGGCGCCGAAATCCAGGCCGACGAACACGGCCCGCTCCGCGCCGATGTCGTCGAGCAGGGTCAGCAGGTCGCCGATCACGGCCGCGTTGGTGTAGGCGGCGACGTCGGCGGGGGCCTCGGTGCGGCCGTAGCCACGCAGGTCGGGGGCGATGGCGTGGAATCCGGCCGCGGACACGGCGCTCAGCTGGCGATGCCAGATGAAGCCGGTGTGCGGGAAGCCGTGACAGAACACGACGGGGAAGCCGCTGCCCTGCTCGGTGAGGTGCATCCGGGCGCCGTCGGTGTCGAGGAATCGATGGGTCTGCTCCACTACCATCTCCAATTTCTAGAACGTGTTCTTATTTCACGGTAGTGTCCGGAGGTCATGAGCGGAACACCCCAGATTCTGGCCGGGCGCGTCGCGGTGGTGACCGGAGCCAGCCGCGGCATCGGCAAGGGCATCGCCCTGGAACTCGGCGCGGCCGGGGCGACGGTCTACGTCACCGGGCGCACCTCCGCGCCGGGCCGGCTGCCCGGCACTGTGCACGACACCGCCGCCGAGATCACCGAACTCGGCGGGCGCGGGGTGGCGGTGGTCTGCGATCATCGCGACGACGCGGCGGTCGAGCAGCTGTTCGCACAGGTCGGCGCCGAGCAGAGCAGGCTCGATGTGCTGGTCAACAATGTCTACAACTCCCCCGCCGCGGCCCGCTGGCTCGGGCGCAAGTTCTGGGACGTGCCGCCGAAGGCGTGGGACGAGACCTTCGACGTGGGCGTGCGATCACACTATGTGGCCAGCGTTTTCGCGGCGCCCGCGCTGATCGAGTCGGCGGGGTTGATCGTCAATGTGTCGTCCCCGGGCGCGCAGCGCTATATGCACAACGCGGTCTACGGCGTCGGCAAGACCGCCCTGGACCGGCTCACCGCCGATCTGGCCCACGAGCTCGACGGCACGGGCGCGACGGCGGTCTCGATCTGGCCGGGCATCGTCGACACCGAACTGCTCCAGCTCGTGCCCGCCGACGATCAGGGACGGCGCCTGGTCACCCTGCCCGGCGAAGGCACCTTCGATCTCGGCGCCGCCGAAACCCCCCGTTTCCCCGGCCGGGCCGTGGTGGCCCTGGCCGCGGACCCGGATCGCGCGAGCCGGGCGGGCAAGGCGTGGAAGGTGGCCGACCTCGCGGTCGAGCACGGCTTCACCGATGTCGACGGACGAATCCCCCGGGCAGACTGAACCCCCTGGAAATAAGTGCGACAGTGCGTTACAGTTACATGGGGAATGTGCCGGTACCTCGGCCATCCCGGTGACATTGGAGAGAAACAATGACGTTCTCGAAGACCACGACACAGGCATCGGAGTACGCGGACACCCTGCTCACCCTGTCGGAGGGATCGGTCCACCGGCGGTTCGATCCGTATCTCGATATCGACTGGGACGCACCGGAACTGACGATCGACCGGGACGACCCGCGCTGGGTCCTCTCACCCGAACTCGACCCGCTCGGCGCGACGAGCTGGTATCAGAACCTGCCGCTCGAGCAGCGCGTCGAGATCGGGCGCTGGCGCCAGGCCAATGCCGCCAAGGTCGGTCTCGCGTTCGAGTCCATCCTGATCCGCGGGATGATGCAGTACGCCATGGCGCTGCCCAACGGCTCCCCCGAATTCCGGTACTGCCTCCACGAGATGACCGAGGAGTGCAACCACATCCAGATGTTCCAGGAGCTGGTGAACCGCATCGGTGACGATGTGCCCGGCATGCGGCCGCTGTTCCGGCTGGCCTCGCCGTTCATCGGGGTGGCGGGCGGCTACTTCTGGGTCATCCTGTTCATCGGCATCCTCGGCGGCGAGGAACCGATCGACCACTACCAGAAGGCATTGCTGCGTTCGGGCAGCGCGACCCAGCCGACGCTGCGGCGGATCATGGAGATCCACATCGCCGAGGAAGCGCGCCACATCTCCTTCGCCAACGAGTTCCTGCGCGCGCACGTGGCGCGGATGAACCCGGTGAGCACGGCGGCGTGCGCGGTGGCGTTCCCGATCGCGATGCGCTGGCTGGCCGACGAACTGGTGAAACCGTCGAAGTCCTTCGCCCGCAAGTTCGACATCCCCGACGCGGTGTTCAAGGACGCGTTCTGGCGCAGCCCGGCCTCCCGGCAGATCCTCAGCGGGTTCTTCGGTGACATGCGCACACTCGCCGACGAACTCGGGTTCCTGAACCCGGTGACCAGGCCGCTGTGGAAGCTGCTGAAGATCGACGGCGGCTACACCCGCTACCGCGGCGAGCCGCAGCGCCGCGCGAGCTGAGCCGCACCGGGCCGCGTCAGGCGTGATAGGCGTCGGCCCCGGCGCGTGAGAGCACGATCTCGGGGACGACCGCGCGCGAGGACAGGCGCAGCAGCGCGTCGGCCAGTTCGACGATGTCGTCGACGGCGAGCATGCGTTCCGGCGGGATGCGGTCGTGGA
This sequence comes from Nocardia sp. NPDC004415, assembly GCF_053602435.1. Taxonomy (NCBI): domain Bacteria; kingdom Bacillati; phylum Actinomycetota; class Actinomycetes; order Mycobacteriales; family Nocardiaceae; genus Nocardia; species Nocardia sp. NPDC004415. The sequence continues at coordinate 37,254 of NZ_JBSGDP010000045.1, read as the reverse complement.
TCCAGGCGCTCATCTCGGTGTCGACATAGCCGGGTGCCAGCGCGGTGGCAGTGATGCCGTTGCCGGATTCCTCGGCGTTGAAGGTGGCCAGCAGGGAGATGAGGGCCGCCTTGGCCGCGCCGTAGACAGCCAGCCCGGCTTCGGCGTAGACACCGGTGATCGAGGACAGCGCGATGACCTTGGCCCCGCGTGCCGGTTCGGCCGCGGCACCGGCCCGCAGCAGCGGCAGCGCGGTCTGGATCAGCTGGAGCGGGGCGCGCACATTGACGGCGATCGTCTTGTCGAAGCGGCGCAGGGAGGCGTCGGCCAGCGGGCCCGCGGTGCCGACACCGGCGTTGAGGATCAGCGCCGACAGGGTGTCGTGGTGGTCGCCGTGGATGGCCACGACCCGGTCGATGGCGTCCTCGTCGGCCATGTCGGCGGCGACCGGCACCACTTCGGGAGCACCTGCCGCGCGGAGGTCGGTGGCGACGGCGTCGAGGCGGGCCGCGTCGCGGGCGGTGATGGTGAGGGCGTAGCCCTGCTGGGCGAGGCGGTGCGCGATGCCGAGGCCGATGCCGCGGGAGGCGCCGCTGATCAGGGCGGAACGGGTGGTGGTCATCGTTGTCCTCGCAGTGCGCGCAGGCCGGCGGCCATGAATTCGGGGGTGGCCTCGGCGGCGCGGTCGGCGGCCGCGCCGGCGTCGGAGCCCTGGCGGGCCCGGTGGGTGATGCCCTCGCCGATGATGCCGAGTTTGAAGTTGGCCAGGGCCAGGTAGAAGCCCCAGTCGTCGAGATCGCGGCCCGCGGCGGTGGCGTAGGTCTGGGCCAGCGCGTCGGGAGTGGGTAGGCGGTCGCTGGTCCAGGCCGCGCGCGAACCGAGGACCAGATCGAAGATCGGGGATCGGTAGACGCACATCAGGGCGACATCGGTGAGCGGGTCACCGAGGGTGGACAGTTCCCAATCCACCACGGCGCGAACATGTCCCGGGTCGGCGGTGTCGAGAATCGTGTTGTCGATCCGGAAGTCGCCGTGCACGATCGAGGCGCTCGACCGGCCGGGGACGGCGTCGACCAGCGCCGAGTGCAGGGTGGCGACATCGGGCAGGTCCCTGGTCTTGACCCGGTCCCACTGCGACGCCCACAACCTCACCTGGCGTTCGACGAAACCCGCCGGACGCCCGAACTCCGCCAAGCCGACGGCGGCGGGGTCGACCGCGTGCAGGTCGGCCAGGACCCGGACCAGCGCGGTGGTGGCCGTGGTGACCTGGTCGTCGGTGAAGGCGGCGAGGTCGTCCTGATCGCGCACGACGGTGCCGTCGACGAATTCGACCACCGTCATCGGGGCGCCCAGGGCGCTCCCGTCGGCGTCGAAGGCGACGGTGCGCGCCACCGGCACGGCCGAATCACGCAGGGCGCTGGTGACGGTGTACTCGCGGGCCATGTCGTGCGCGGACGGGGTGAGACCCGCGACCGGGGGCCGCCGGACCACCCAGCGCGACACGTCGTCGGCGGCGGCGAAGGTGAGGTTCGAGCGGCCGCCGCTGATCAGCTCCACCCGCAGCGCACCGCGCACCGGCACACCCTGGTCGCGCAGGAACCGCTCGAGGGCGGCGATCTCCATGCCGGGCAGGCTCATTCGCTGTCCCGCTGCGCTCGCTTGGCCGCGCCGACCACGCGCTTGGCGATGGCCCAGCGGTGCACCTCGGAGGGCCCGTCGTAGATCCGGAAGGGGCGCACCTCGCGCGAGAGCCGGGCCAGCGGCAGATCGGCGGCGACACCGAGACCGCCGCACATCTGCATGCTGCGGTCGATGATCCGGAAGATCGCCTCGGCGGCAAAGGTTTTCGCGATGGAGGTCGAGTTGGCGGCGGTCTCGCCGTTGTCGAGTTCCCAGCAGGCGCGGGTGAGCAGGGCGCGGGTGGCGGCGATCTCGATCTCGTTGTCGGCGATCATCTGCTGGATCATCCCGAGATCGCCCAGCCGCGAACCGAACCCCTCACGCTCGGCCACCCGGGCCACCGCGACATCGTGGCCGCGGCGAGCGGCGCCGAGCCAGCGCATGACATGGGTCATCCTGGCGGGGCCGAGGCGCACCTGGGCGTAGTCGAAACCGCGGTCGACCTCGCCCAGCACCGCCGAATCGGGAACGAACAGGTCATCGAAGAACACCTCGCAGTGGCCGCCGAGCATGGAACGGTCCAGGGTGTCGATGTGCCTGCCGACGCGCAGGCCGGGGGCGGCGGCGGGGGTGAGGAACATGGTGGCGCCGCCGCGCTGCCCGGGTTCGCCGGAGGTGCGGGCCATGATGATGAAGAAGCCGGCGCCGTCGGCACCGGTGATGAACATCTTGTGGCCGGTGATCCGCCAGCCACCGTCGGCGCGGACGGCGCGGGTGCGCAGGGCGGACGGGTCGGACCCGGCGCCGGGCGCGGGCTCGGTCATGGCGAAGGCCGAGCGCACCTCGCCGCGGGCCAGCGGCGCGAGGTACTGCTGCTTCTGCTCCGGGTCGGCGATGTGGGCGAGCATGTGGACATTGCCCTCGTCGGGGGCGGCGATATTCAGTGCCGTCGGGCCGAACAGCGAGTAGCCCGCCTCCTCGAAGATCGGTGCGCGATCGGACATGCCGAGCCCCTGACCGCCGTATTCCACGGGCGCGTGCGGGGCGAAGACACCGGCGTCGCGGGCGGCCTGCTGCAGTTCGATCCGGAGCTTCTCGCCACCGGCGGCGGTGATGTCACCGTCGTGCGCGTCGTCGAGCGGGAGCACCTGCTCGCGGACGAAGGCGCGGGTGGCCTCGGCCAGGCGCCGCACCTCGGCGGGATGGGACAGATCGATCGCCACGGACCAACTCCTCGACCTCGGGTGCCGAACGAACGCTCGGCAACTAACGATATCGACCCTGACATGTGGTCACTATCTGTGTCAATGCCGGTTTCGATCGGCGCGCACTTGTTCAGCTATTCTGAACAAGTGAAGACTTCGGAACAGCAGGCGCTGGGTGCGCGGGTCCGCCGGGCCCGCGCCGCCGCCGGCCTGTCGCTGCGCGAGGCCGCCCAGCGCGTCGGCGTGAGCCCGGCGACGCTGAGCGCCGTGGAGAACGGCAAGACCGGCGTCTCGGCCGCTCGCCTGCTCGTGCTGGCCGAGACACTCGGCGTCGCGGCCTCCACCCTGCTCGGCGAACTCCCGGAACAGGCGCCGCCCCGCGTGGCCGCTGTCGAGCACCCGCCGCACTCCTGGCGGGCGTTCCCGCCGCTGGACATCGATCCGGTGCTGGCCGCCGCCATCGCCGCCTTCGTCGAGACCGGCTACCACGGCGCCACCATGCGCACGATCGCGCGGCGCGCGGGCATGAGCGTGCCCGGCGTGTATCACCACTACCGCGACAAACAGGATCTGCTGGTGCGCGCGCTCGACCTGACCATGGACGAGTTGCACCGCCGGGTGGACGCGGCCCGCCGGGAGGCCGGGACCGGGCGCGACCGGGTGACGCGCGTGGTGGAGGCGCTCGCGCTGTTCCACACCCATCGCCGCGAGCTGGCCTTCATCGGCGCCAGCGAGATGCGCAGCCTGACCCCGGACAACCGGCGCCGGATCACCGCCTCGCGCAACGCCATCCAGCACCGGCTCGACGCCGACATCGACGCGGCCCTCACCGAGGCGGGCCTGGACACCGCGCGGGCGCGCGCCGCCGGACGGGCGATCGCCACCATGTGCACCGCACTGCCGCAATGGTTTCGGCTCGGCGGGGCGGCCACCCCGGAACAGATCGCGACCGACTACGCGGAGCTGGCTCTCCGGATGCTCGGAATCGGCGGGCCCCCGGCGACCTCGCCGTGACCGGCGGCCCCGGCGATGCCGCGCACGAATTCCGTTGCGCGGCATCCGGAACCGGAAACCGATCGCGCACCGTCGCGTGACGTCCACTGCTGCCGGTGTGTGCGACCCGCCCCAACTGTCGGGGCGGGTCCTTCCCCACGCACCATGCGGCGCCGCCACGTCGCACGGCTCCCCCATCGTAGGCGCTGATCGTCGCGCACCGAGGGAGGCGCACAGGAGTTACCGTGGATGTGTGCCGAAGCCTGGGCTTTTCAGCGGTCGACGTCCGCCGGGGCGAGCGTGCGGAACCACGCGAGGTAGGCGGTGGTCGCCGCCCGGAGCCGGTCGGCGGGCCAGCCGGCGGGCAGCAGTTCGGCAGGCAGCACCGGGTCGGTGGTGAGATGGTCGAGCCCCGCGCAGACCGCGGCGAATCTCGCGGTGGGATCAGAGGTTTCGGTGGCGGCCAGGATGTCCGTGGCGCGCTCGGCCCAGGCGCCCAGCGGCCAGAGGCGGTGCGCGAGCTCCACCGGGTCATCGACCGCGTGGGTCCGCAGCCGGAACAGGGCGTCGTCGAAGGCGCCGGGCCAGGGGCGATCGAGATTGGCCGGGCGCATCCAGACGCCCTCGCGCAGTTCGGCCAGGCGCGCGGACAGCAGCGCGGCCCGCAGCGCCGCCCGGTCGGCGGCGGGGCGGCCGCTCGCGGTGACCACGACCTGGTCCCACTCCCCCGTCCACGGCCGGGTGCGCGGCGGATCGAGTTCGCTGCGCCGCGCACGCAGCGCGGGCACGAGGGTGTAGGCGCGGCGATCCCGCAGCAGTTCGCCCGAGGCCACCATCCGCGAGACCGCCACGCGGATGGTGGTCTCGGGGTAGCCCAGGGCGGTGGTGACGGCGCAGATCTCGCGGGAGCTCAGCGTCGGGGACTCGGCGGCGATGAGGATGCGGACCAGGGCCGAGCGCGCAGTCACCGGACGGATGGCGACGTCGGAGCCGGTCACAGCGCTTTTCACGCCTCGAGTGTACATATTTCAGTCTTGCCACAGCCGTTTCGCATCTGTAACGTCACCGCGTAGCAGCCGCCTCGCGGCCTCGTCCACGACAAGGAGTCCCCATGACAGCCCCGTTCCCGCTGGCCGGGCGCACGATGATCATGTCCGGTGGCAGCCGCGGTATCGGCCTGGCGATCGCCGTCGCCGCCGCGCGCCAGGGCGCCAATATCGTGCTGCTCGCCAAGACCGACGTCCCCGATCCGCGCCTGCCCGGCACCATCCACACCGCCGCCGCCGAGATCGAGGCGGCCGGTGGCCAGGCGCTGGCGGTGGTGGGCGACGTGCGCGACGAGGACTCGGTGCGCAACGCCGTGGCCAAGGCGGTGGAGCGTTTCGGCGGCATCGACTACTGCGTCAACAACGCCTCGGCGATCGCGCTGGCCCCGACCGAGGAGCTGCCGATCAAACGCTTCGACCTCATGCAGCAGATCCAGCTGCGCGGCACCTATCTGCTCTCCTCGACCTGTCTGCCGCACCTGCGCGAGAGCGACAACGCGCACATCCTGAGCCTGTCCCCGCCGCTGAACCTCAGCCAGAAGTGGCTCGGCCAGGCCCCGGCCTACATGCTCGCCAAGTACGGCATGTCCCTGCTGACGCTGGGCTGGGCGGCCGAGTACGCCGAGCACGGCGTGGCCGCCAACTGCCTGTGGCCCGAGACGCTGATCGCGACCGCGGCGGTGCAGAACCTGCTCGGCGGTGACGACGCCATCGCCAAGGCCCGCACCCCGCAGATCGTCGCCGACGCCGCCGTGGCCATCCTGGGCAAGGACGCGCGGACGACCACCGGCAACACCTACCTCGATGTCGACGTGCTGCGCGCCGAGGGCATCACCGACCTGTCGGGCTACGGCGGCGCGGGTGAACTCGAGTACGACATCTTCGTCGATCCGCCGCAGGACTGAGTTCAGAGGTCGACCACGACCTTGATGTCGGCGTGATCACCCGGATCGAAGGCCTCGAGCGCGCGCTCGAGCGGCAGTCGCCGGGTGATCAGCCGGGTCAGCCAGGAGGCGTCGGCCTTCGCCAGGGCGTCGGCGGCGAGTTCGTAGTGGTGCCGGTTGGCGTTGACCGAGCCGAAGACCAGCGCGTTGTCCAGCACGATATTGCGGTTCAGGCCGCCGACGTCGACCTCGGTGTCGCTGCCCGGCGAGGAGACGCCGGTCAGGCAGACCAGCACACCCGGGTTGTTCACCGCCATGGCCTGCAACGCCACCGCGGGCGCCCCGGTCGCCTCGACGACCACGTCCGGCTGGATCTCGTCGGCCACCGCCGCGGCCGAGCCGGTGTGGAAGGTGGCGCCCAGATCGGCGACCAGGCCGGGCTTGGGCCCCTCGTCGGTGCGGTCGAGCACGTGCACGTCCAGCCCGCGCTGGGCGCCGAGCAGCGCGGCCAGCAGGCCGATCGGCCCGGCACCGGTGACCAGCACCGATTTCGGTTCGAACCAGGCGCGCTGGTTGATCCGCTCGATCTGGTCCCACGCCTTGGCGACCACCGTGGTCGGTTCCATCAGCACGCCGACCTCGGTCAGCGCCGGATCGAGTTTCACCGTGTAGTCGGCCCGGACCACCCACGCGGTCGAGCCGTAGCCGTCGATCTCCTTGATCCCGCGCTCGACGTAGCGGCCGTTGCGGCACATGTCGAACTCGCCGCGCGCGCACGCGCCGCACGGCACCGGGTCCGGGCGCCGCACGATCCCGACCACGAGATCGCCCGGGGCGAAACCACTTCCGTCCGGCGCGCTGCGCACCCTGCCCAGCGATTCGTGCCCGAGCACCAGCCGCTCGCGGCCCGGTGGGGCCCAGCCGTAGAGGCCGCTCGCGATCTCGCGGTCGGTACCGCAGATCCCCAGTGACACTCCGTCGACGAGCAGCTCGCCCGGCCCGGGTACGGGATCGGGAACCTCCTGCACCCGCAGCGATCCGGCCTGATTCGGCACCACAGTCAACGCCCGCATGTCGTCTCCTTTTCCGCCCGGCTCTTCGCCCGTCGTGGTCAGCTTTCCGCCGCAGCACATTCCTGGCATCGTCTTCCCGGCAAACGGAGCGCGCCCGCCGTCGAACTGTGACCAGCGTCCGTCCCTTTTGTCCGGTTACAGTGGACGGTGTGCAGATCGACGTGACGCCACTGCCCGGCGTGGGGGTACGCAAGGATTTCACGGCGCGCAAGGGCGGGCGCCGGATCGGCGTGGTCGAGCGGCGCGACGGCACCGTCGAGCTGCTCGTCGGCAGGCCGGGCAATCCGGAGGTCACCGATCAGGTAGCGCTCACCGCCGACGAGGCGTCGGCCCTGGCGAGCCTGCTGGGCGCCCCACAGGTGGTGGCCCGGCTCGAGGCCGAGCATCGCGAGTTCGACGGCGTGCACACCCGGCAGTTCCCGGTGGGCGCCGGGTCGCCCTACGACGGGCGCACGCTCGGCGAGACCCGGCTGCGCACCCGCACCAAGGCCTCGATCGTCGCCGCGATGCGCACCGGCGCGGTACTCGCCTCGCCGGGACCGGAATTCCTGATCACCGCGGGCGATGTGCTGATCGTGGTGGGCTCGGCCGACGGGCTCGCGGCCGCCGCGCGCATCCTGCACGACGGCTGAGGCGGCCTGGCCTCACCGGTGACGCAGCGCCCAGACGGTGAACGCACTCCACTGCACCAGGCGCGCGGCGGCGGCCATATAGAAGACATAGGCCAGCACGACCAGCGGCACGCCGTAGTCGCCCGTCCAGTCGCCCAGGCGCACCGCGGCGATGATGCCGAGGCCGAGCAGGGTCATGCCGAGGATCAATCCCGGCATCGCGAGCGGGGCGAGGGGCGAGTCGGCGGCGGTGACGCGACGATCACGGCCGGTAACCGGCAGGTTGCTGTCGGACTCGAAGTACATGCTGCTCATAACCATGTGGCCCCTTCCGGAAGGCCGTTTCGACACGGCCGGCGGGTGATCACTGCCGGATCCCCTGGTGGTGCGTTCGTGACGCAAGGTCCACACCGACCGTGGCGATGATCACAAACGGTTAACGTTCAGCAATTACGAGCGTGCCACCCGAACCGGACGAAAGACACCCCAGTGTGATCTGCATCACATAGAACTGATGTGCGACACGAACGGGTAACGAACCCGGCACGGCCAGTGAACCGGTCACGGAACTGGCGAAACAGCAGAACAACTGGACGTTTGCTCAAACTACTGTCAGCCGTGTGATTTATCGAACCGTTACGGCTTCGACGTGCGCGAACACCACCTGCCACGAGGTTGCCACCGCCGTGACCCACACCATCGAACCGACCGGAACAGCGGCCGTCCCCACCACCCGACCGCACCGGAACCGATACGCCCCGAACCGATTTCGCCTCCGGCCGCGCACCGAAACCCTGCCGACACGCCGAAGTTCTCCTACGATGGGCGACATCATGTACCAGCACAACAGGAGAGGTCCTCGACGATGAGCGACAGCGCGAATGTGATCGACCAGTCGACGCCGAGCATCGCCCGGGTCTACGACTATCTCCTCGGCGGCAAGGACAACTACGAGGTCGACCGCGCGGTCGGCGATCACTTCAAGCTGAACCTGCCCGGTTCGGTCGCGATCGCCTTCACCAACCGCCAGGCGCTGACCCGCGCAGTGCGCGAGATGGCAGCCGCCGGGCTCACCCAGTTCCTCGACTTCGGCTCCGGCCTGCCCACCGCCGACAATGTGCACCAGGTCGCGCAGCGGGTGAACCCGGACGCGAAAGTGGTCTACATCGACAACGACCCGATCGTGCTCGCGCACGGTCGCGCGCTGCTGGCCACCGACGCCAACACCACCGTCATCCACGCCGACGTCCGCGATTCCACCGAGATCCGCGAGCATCCCGAGGTCGCGCGGCTGATCGACTTCGACAAGCCGATCGGCGTGATCTTCAGCGCGATCCTGCACCACCTCAACGACGACGAGGACCCGCACGCCGTCGTGCGGTACTGGGCCGAGCAGATCCCGACGGGCAGCAGCGTGTTCATCTCGCACTTCCGCTCCGGTGACAACGCCGAGACCATCGAGGCCGAGAGCAAGCTGCAGTCGACCTTCGGGCGCGGCCGCTGGCGCACCGATGCCGAGATCGAGGCCCTGTTCGGCGAGCTCGTCCTGCAGGAGCCCGGTGTGGTGGCCGCGGCGCGCTGGCGCCAGCACGGCCCGGCCGACGGCGCCGCCCCGCAGATCGGCTCGGCCGACCGGGACCTGTCGGTGTGGGAGGAACTCATCGTCGCGGCGATCGCCGACAAACGGTAGGCGTTTCGTCCGGGTCGGGGAAACCGGGAAATTTTCCGGTCACGACATCTTGTGCGTTCGTGTGGGCGAACGCGGCACGGTGGGCTATCGTCCATCTTGCTTTTTTCGATGCCGCTGGATCGTTCGTGTCGCTTCGCCGCAATCACGTGCCGCGTGAGATCCACGCCTCGTGATTCGGCGACCCTCATCAGACGAAGGACGCCGGACACCATGCCCGCACCCGTTATCCTCGATGGCCGCATCGTACGGCTGGAACCGCTTGCACCCCACCATGTTCCCGGCTTGGTCGCCGCGGCGGCCGCGCTCGACGGACAAGCCGGGTTCACCATCGTCCCGCACGGTGAACAGGAGGCGCGCACCTATGTCTTCCAGGCCGAAGCCGCGCAACTGGCAGGCACCGCGCTGGCTTTCGCGATCCGCACCACCGCCGACGACTGCGTGGTCGGCGCGACCCGCTTCACCCGCCTCGACTACTGGCAGGGCCCGCTGACCTGGCCGTTGTCGGCCGAGCCGGTGACCGCGCTGCCCGGCGGCGCGATCCCCGACGCCGTCGAGATCGGCAACACCTGGCTGGTGCCCGCGGTGCGCGGCGGCCAGGTGAATCTCGAATCCAAGCTGCTGCTGCTCACCCACGCCTTCGACGGCTGGGGTGTGCGCCGGGTGAGCCTGCGCGCCGACGCCCGCAATCAGCGGTCCCGCGCGGCGATCGAACGTCTCGGTGCCGTGTGTGACGGTGTGCGCCGGGCACATTCGCGCGGGCTCGACGGCGCGGTGCGCGATACCGCGTTCTATTCGATCCTGCACGACGAGTGGTGCGGGGTACGCGCGCGCATCGTCGAACGGCTGGCGGCGCGGGCCGCCCCCGGCCACGCGCCGCTCATCCCGGCCACCGCGGCGTGGCGTCCGCTGGTCCATCCCTGACCGGCACCGCGACGGTCACCGGCGGGTGGATTCGATCCGTTCGGCGATGATCCCGGCCAGCTCGGCCGGGTGTTCGTCGGGCAGCCAGTGCGAGGCGCCGTCGAGCACCACCAGCCGGTAGTCACCGCGCACGTAGTCCGCGGCCAGTTCGGCGCCGCGGCGGGTGAGCGCGGTGTCACCGGAGCTCCACACGTGGGTCACCGGCGCCCGCACCCGGCCGGCCCGGCCACCCAGGCCCCCGAACGGCAGCCCGCGATACCAGTTCAGGCCGCCGGTGAGCGCGCCGCCGTCGACGATCTCGGTGCGCACCCGCGCCTTCGCCTCGGGCGGCATCCCGGTCGAGGACAGCACCCGGTCCAGCAGCGTGGGCCGGGTGCGCAGCAGGTACTCGGGCAGCACGGGCAGCTGGAACAGGCCGATGTAGTACGAGCGGAGCAGCTGGTCGCTGCTCACCAGCGACCGCAGGAACGCGCCGGGATGCGGCACCGAGATCGTGACCAGCGAGCTGACCAGCTCGGGCCGGGCCGCTGCCACCGCCCACGCGACCATCGCACCCCAGTCGTGGCCGACCAGGTGCACCGGGCCGCGATCGATCGCCTCGATCAGCGCGGCCACGTCGTCGACCAGTTCGGGCACGCGATAGGCCCGCCGTCCGCGCGGGCGGGCGCCGGGTGAGTAGCCGCGCTGGTTCGGCGCGAGGGTGCGGTAGCCGCGGTCGGCGAGCAGGCCGCTCAGCTCCGTGAGGGAGGTGGCGGTCTGCGGAAAACCGTGCAGGGCAACGACGACGGGACCGTCGAGCGGGCCCGAGTCGACCACGTCGAACTCGAGTCCCGCCCGGGTGTACGAGGTCAGCCGAGTGCTCACGTGTCCTCCGACCGTCGAGGTGGCGCCGACCGATCGATTATGCCCGGTTCAGCGTCCGGTGCCGCCGTGCACGACCGCCACCTCGGGTCCGCCCAGGTCGAAGGCGCGGTGCAGCACCTGGACCGCGTCGTCGAGGTCGGTGTCGCGGACCAGCACCGAGATGCGGATCTGCGAGGTCGCGATGAGATCGAGGTTGATGCCCGCCGCGGCCAGCGCCTCGCAGAAGGTCGCCGTCACGCCGGGATGGTTCTTCATGCCCGCGCCGATCAGCGACACCTTGCCCACCCGGTCGTCGTAGCGCACATCGGCGAAGCCGATCTCGGCGCGGCGCGAGCGCAGCAGCGCGACGGCGCGGTCGCCGTCGGCGGCGGGCAGGGTGAAGGTGATGTCGGTGCGGCCGGTGCCGGTGTTCTGCACCACCATGTCGATGCCGATCTCGGCGTCGGCGACCGCGCGGAACACCCTGGCCGCGTAGCCCGGTTCGTCGGGCAGGCCGACCACGGTGATCTTGGCTTCGGCGCGGTCGTGCGCGATGCCGGTGAGCACCGCCTGCTCGGCCGGGATGTCGGCCATCGAGCCGAACACCGTGGTGCCGATGCCGTCGGTGTAGGACGAGCGCACGTGCACCGGAACGTGGTAGCGGCGCGCGTATTCCACGCAGCGCAGCATCAGCACCTTGGACCCGCAGGCCGCCATCTCCAGCATCTCCTCGTAGGAGATCTGGTCGAGTTTCTGGGCGTCGGCGACGATGCGCGGGTCGGCGGTGAACACGCCGTCGACATCGGTGTAGATCTCGCAGACATCGGCGTGCAGCGCCGCGGCCAGGGCGACGGCGGTGGTGTCGGAACCGCCGCGACCCAGCGTCGTCACGTCGCGGCTGTCCTGGCTGACGCCCTGGAACCCGGCCACCAGCACGATCTCGCCGTCGTCGAGAGCGCGCCGCACCCGGCCCGGGTCGACCTCGATGATCTTGGCGTTACCGTGCGCGCCGGTGGTGATGACGCCGGCCTGCGAGCCGGTCAGCGACCGCGCGTCGGCGCCGAGTGCGTGAATGGCCATGGCCACCAGGGCATTCGAGATGCGCTCGCCGGAGGTGAGCAGCATGTCCATCTCCCGCGGCGGCGGGGCCGGGGCCACCTGCCCCGCCAGATCCAGCAGCTCGTCGGTGGTGTCGCCCATCGCCGAGCACACCACGACCACGTCGTTGCCCTGCTTCTTGGTCTCCACGATCCGCTCGGCGACCCGGCGGATCCGCTCCGCCGTGGCGACCGACGAGCCACCGAATTTCTGTACCACCAAGGCCATTGGCGTCGTCCTTCCCCTGCTCGCCCGCGTGCGATCCGCGGGTGACCCTTCCGAGTATCCAGGCAAACCGGGCACATCGGGGAGATTGGTGGACGAAAACGACTGCCGCCGAATCGATTCGGCCGTGATACTGGCAGCCGGGGGTAGCGCGTGCCGGCGGGCGGTCCCCCGGCTCGGCAACTCTCGGCGGTTAGGCGAAATCCATGGCTACACAACTCGATGTCACTGTCCTCGGCGCGGGCCCACTGGCCGCCGAAGTCCTCCGGATCATCCGCGACACCGGCACCGACCTGCGGGCCCGCGTCGGAACGGCGCTGGTCCTCGACGCGGCGGATCCCGATCTGGTGATCGACACGAGCGACTCCGCCGACGCGCTCGCCCCGGTGCTCGACGCACTGCGCGCGGGCCGCACGGTGATCACGGCCGACGCGGCACTGGTCGCCACCCACGGGCACCTGCTGGCGACGGCCGTCGAAACCCACGGCGGTGACCTGCATTTCGAGGCGGCGGTCGCCGGTGGTGTGCCGGTGGTCCGCCCGCTGACCCAGTCGCTCTCCGGTGACCGGGTGCGCGAACTGCTCGCGGTGTTCCCCGGACACGACGCCGACCGCACCGTGGCCCAGGCCGCCATCCTGGCCACCTTGGCCTTCCACACCCGGGTGGAGCCCGGTGACGTGCACCGCGAGCCGTTCGGCGCGCCCTCGGCGCACGATCTCGCGGCGGCCGGATCGCTGGGGCTGACCCTGCGCCTGCTCACGGTCTGCGCGCTGGTCAGCGAGGCGCCGGGACCCGAACACGGTGGCAAGGAAAGGATCTCGGTGCGCGTCGGTCCCGCCCTGCTGCCCGCCGAGCATCCGCTCGCCCCGCTGGACCCGGCGGTCGGCGCGGTGTCGGTGACCGCCGAGGGCGCCGGTCCGCTGATGTTCTCCGGCGGTACCGACGTCACAGCGACGGCCTCGGCGCTGCTGGGCGACCTGGTCACCGCCGCGCGCAACCGCGTCGACGGTGCCCGCGCCCCGCGCGCCTCGACCTACGCCGAACTCCCCCTCGCCCCGCTCGGCGACTGCCCCACCCGCTACTACCTGAACCTGCACGTCACCGACCATGCCGGCGCCCTGGCCCAGGTCGCCGCGGTCTTCGCCGCCCACGGCGTCGGCATCGCCCGCCTCCGTCAGCAACTCCACGACACCGACGCCCACCTCATCGTCCTGACCCACCGCGCCCCCGAGTCCGCCCTGTCCGACACCGTCGACGCCCTCACCGACTCCGCGTGCGTGCGCGCGGTGACGACCCGCTGGCGCGTCGAGGGCACCGAGGACTGAACGCCGTCACCTCGGCGACAGGACCGGCCTCACTCGCCGCGACGGGCGTCGGTCGGTTCGTAGCGGGCGGCGAAGTCGAGGATGCGGGGGACGATGGCCTCCGGGATCGCGTGGAACAGGCCGTGGCCCTCGCCCGGGAAGACCACCACCTCACAGTGGGGCAGGTTCTCGCGCAGGCGCTGTTCGGCCAGGACCGGGTCGACCACCAGCGATTCGGCGCCGAGCATCACCAGGGTGGGGGTCGTGATGGTGGCCAGGCGCTCGTCGGTGAACAGCTTCGGATAGCCGATGGCGGGGTGGAAACCCAGGGCCGATTTGACGCCGTCGAATTCCGCGTCGCTGAGGGTGACTCCGGGGTTGAGCCGGGCGTTCATCGCGCGCAGGTTTTTGTCGGTCGGGCGCGCGCCGACCCGGATCATCGTCCACAGCAGGCTCCACTTGATCTTGGTCAGGGTGCCGCTCGGCTCGATGGCGGTCAGGCTGGCCAGCCTGCGCTGCTGGGTGGTGGCAGTGACCATCGCCTGCCAGGCGCCCTGCGAATAGCCGACCAGGTGCACCCGCTCGGCACCGAGCCCGTCGAGCACCTCGCCCAGCCACGTACCGAACCCGGACTCGTCGATCGGGGCGGTCTGCACGCTGAGGCCGGGCGTGCCGATCATCTCGGGCATGTGGACGACGTGCTCGCGCGCGATGTCCTCGATGACATGGTTCCAGGCCAGACTGTTGCCGCCCAGCGAGTGCAGCAGCACGATCGGAATCCCGGTGCCCGCCCCCGCGGTGCGCACCCGGGTGCTGCCGAAGGACGTGGGGATGTCGACCGCGGTCGACGGGACCGGCATCTCCTTTTCGAGTGCGCGGTAGGTGCGGAAGTACTCCTCGCGCGCCTTGTCGTTCTTGAATCGTCCGAGCTTGGCCATGACCACCCCTGAATCTCGTTGGTGATATGACCGTACCACATCAGTGATATGGGCGTACCATGAAGGCCTCGACGGACGGGACAGCAAGGAGACAGCGGTGCCACGCTTGGCCGATCACGAAGAACGGCGCGCCGCCATCACCGGCGCGGCCCGGCGGGTCATCGCCCGGGGCGGCCTCGACGCGGCGACCTTCCAGTCCGTCGCCGCCGAGGCCGGGGTCTCGGTGCGGTCGGTGCAGTACTACTTCGGCACCAAGCGCGAGTTCCTGCTGGCCACCCATCGCGCGGTCGTCACCGATGCCGGCGCCCGGTTGCATCAGGCGCTCGGCGAGCTCGGGCCCGGCGCGGGCCCGCGCGACATCGTCCGCACGGTGCTGCTCGGATTGCTGCCGCTCGACGCACCCCGCCGCGAGAACACGATGATCCTGGGCATCTTCCACGCGGCGACCCTCACCGGCCCACACCTCGAATCGGCGGACACCGCCGCGACGCCGACCTACATCATCGACGCGGTCGCGGCCCAGCTGCGCACCCTGCGCGGCCCCGACGCCGACGAGGCGACCCTGCGCGCCGACGCCGAGGTGATCCTGCTGGCCGTCGCCGGACTGGCCCAGGGCATGCTCACCGACCAGGGCATGACCGAGCGCGCGACCGAGCTGGTCGACCACCTGCTCGACCGCGTGATGATCGGCTGAGCCACGGCCGCTCAGGCACGGTCGTGCAGGGTGATCCGGTAGCCGTCGGGATCGGCGAAGGTGAATGTGCGGCCGAAGGGGCCGTCGATGGGCTCGGTGACGATGGCGTGCCCGTCGGCGGCGAGAGCGTCGTGGATGACCTGGACATCGGTGGCGTGCAGCCAGATCGCGGCACCGATGCCGGGCTGGGCGGCGGAATCGAGATCGGCGCCGGGCACGAGGTCGCGCAGCGCGAAGGCGATGGGCTTCGTCTCGAAGACGACGGCGTGTGGCGGACCGGTCCGCGCGCGGACGAGACCGAGGTAGTGCTCGTAGAACGCCTGCGAGGCGGCGAGGTCGCGCGCTTGGAGCGAGATGAAGTCGGGGCCGGTGACGGGCTGGCACGCGGCGCGTTCGTGACGCGGCAGACCATGAACGTGCTGCTCCAGGCCCTGGAACGCGACGGCTTCGTGACCCAGCCCGCCGAGGCGCCGGTGGGCAAGGCACTGCCGACCCGGCTCACACCGAGCGGGCGGCGGAGTCTCGAGCAGGCGTCGGCGGCGGTGCGGTCCGTCGAGCGGCGCATGCTGGCCGCGATGAGCGAGGCCGAGCAGGCGGACGCGTTGCGGGCACTGAAGAGCATGGTCGGTGCCCTGCGCGCGAGCGGCGGGTAGCCGCCGAGAACGCCGAGAGCCCGGGCGTGACGGCCCGGGCTCTCGGCGGAAGTGCTTCCCGCGCTACTTCTTGCGTTCCTTCTTCTCGCGCACGCGCACCGAGATGCGCACCGGCGAACCGTCGAAACCGAACTCCTCGCGCAGGCGGCGCTCCAGGAAGCGGCGGTAGCCCGCCTCGAGGAAACCAGTGGTGAACAGCACGAACGTCGGCGGACGGGTGCCTGCCTGGGTGGCGAACAGGACGCGGGGCTGGCGGCCACCGCGCATCGGCGGCGGGGTGGCCGCGATGACTTCCTTGAGCCAGGTGTTCAGACGGCCGGTGGAGACGCGCTTGTCCCAGGACTCGAGCGCGGTCTCCATCTGCGGCACCAGCTTCTGCACCGCGCGGCCGGTGTGGGCGGAGATGTTGACCCGCTGGGCCCACGGCACCCGCACCAGATCGCGATCGATCTCGCGTTCCAGGATGTAGCGGCGGTCCTCGTCGACCAGATCCCACTTGTTGAACGCCAGCACCAGCGCCCGGCCGGACTCGGCGACCAGGCTGATCACCCGCAGGTCCTGCTCGGTGATCGGCACCGACGCGTCGATCAGCATGATCGCGACCTCGGAGGCCTCCAGCGCCGACTTGGTGCGCAGCGAGGCGTAGAACTCGGTCCCCGAGGCGTTGGACACCTTGCGGCGCAGACCGGCGGTGTCGACGAACTTCCACACCTTGCCGCCGAGCTCGACCAGCGAGTCGACCGGGTCGACCGTGGTCCCCGCGACATCGTGGACCACCGAACGCTCGTCGCCCGAGAGCTTGTTGAGCAGGCTGGACTTGCCGACATTGGGCTTGCCGACCAGCGCCACCCGCCGCGGGCCGGCCACGCCGGTCCCCTCGCGCGGGGTCTCCGGCAGCGCGTTGAGCACATCGTCGAGCAGGTCGCCGGTGCCGCGGCCGTGCGAGGCCGAGACCATGCGCGGCTCACCCAGACCCAGCGACCACAGGCTGGCCGCCTCGAGTTCGACCTTCTGGTCGTCGACCTTGTTGGCCACCAGGATCACCGGGATCTTGGAGCGGCGCAGCTTGCGCACCGCGGCCTCGTCGGTCGCGGTGGCGCCGACGGTCGCGTCGACCACCAGCAGGATCGCGTCGGCGGTCTCCATGGCGACCTCGGCCTGGCGGGCCACATGCTGCTGCAGGCCCTTGGCGTCGGGCTCCCAGCCGCCGGTGTCCTGCACCAGGAAACGGCGCCCGGCCCAGCTGGCCTCGTAGGAGATGCGGTCGCGGGTGACGCCGGGGATGTCCTCCACGACGGCCTCACGGCGGCCGAGGATGCGGTTCACCAGGGTCGACTTGCCCACGTTCGGGCGGCCGACGACGGCGACGGTCGGCATGGCGAGCTGTTCGCCGTCCTCGTGCTCGCCTTCGAGATCGGCGATCTCCCAGTCGGTTTCGTCGCTCCAGACGCCGTCTCCGGCCAGTACCTCTTCGTCGATCATCGCGACCTTCCTGTCGTGGCCGAAAGCTGCTGGGCCACCACGCGGTAGAGCTCGTCGATGGTCTGATCCATCGTCAGGTCGCTGGTGTCGACGAGCACCGCGTCGGCGGCGGGGCGCAGCGGCGACACCGTGCGGGTGGAGTCGAGGGTGTCGCGGCGCTGCACGTCGGCCAGCACGGCCGCGTAGTCGTCGCCGCGGCCCTCGCGGATGTTCTGGGCATTGCGCCGCTGGGCGCGCGCCTCCGCGGAGGCGGTGAGATAGATCTTGGCGTCGGCGCCGGTGAGCACCACGGTGCCGATGTCGCGGCCCTCGACCACGACCCGTCCGGCCACCGCGGCGATCTCGCGCTGCAGGGCGACGAGTTGCTCACGCACCTGCGCCACCGCCGAGACCGCCGAGACGGCCTTGGTCACCGCGTCGCCGCGGATCTCGGCCGAGACGTCCTCGCCGTCGAGCTCGATGACCTCGTGGCTGGGATCGGTGCCGATCGACAACGGCAGCGCGGCCACCGTGTCGGCGATCGCCACCGGGTCGGTCAGGTCGACACCCGCGCGCAGCACGCAGAGGGTGGCGACCCGGTACATGGCGCCGGTGTCGAGGTAGCGGGCGTTCAGGCGCGCGGCCAGCCGGCGCGAAACGCTCGACTTGCCGGTGCCCGAGGGGCCGTCCATGGCGACCACGAGCGTGCCGTCACCGGTCATCCGGCCGCCGGTGAGTTCCACCGGCAGATCCACTCCGTTCACAGCTGCACCGCCTCGTAGAGTTTGCCGATCTCGTCGCGGCCGAGCACCCGCAGCGTGCCGGGACGCTGATCACCCAGCGCGACCGGGCCCAGATGCGTGCGCACCAGGCGGACCACCGGGTGGCCGACCTCGTCGAGCAGCCTACGCACGATGTGCTTGCGGCCCTCGTGCAGCACGAGCTTGACCAGCGACCGGCCCTCGTGGGCCTCGAGCAGGACGAACTTGTCGACCTTGGCCGGGCCGTCCTCGAGCTCCACACCGTCGCGCAGGCGCTTGTTGACCAGGCGGTAGTTCACCTCGCCGTTGACGGTGGCCAGGTAGGTCTTGGGCACCTCGAAGGACGGGTGCATCAGCCGGTGCGCCATCTCACCGTCGTTGGTGAGCAGCAGCAGGCCCTCGGTGTCGGCGTCGAGGCGGCCGACGTGGAACAGGCGCTGACCGGCGGCGATGCGCTCGGCCACGATATCGCCCACACACGGACGGCCGAGATCGTCGGACATGGTGGACTGCCAGCCCTTGGGCTTGTTCAGCACCAGGTGCACCAGTTCGTCGCGCACGACGACGCGGGTGCCGTCGACGCGCACGACCGCGTTCTGCGGGTCCACGCGCAGACCCTGCTCGCGCACGATCCGGCCGTCGACCTCGACGCGCCCGGCGGCGATCATCTCCTCGGCCGCGCGGCGCGAGGCGACACCGGCCTTGGCGAGCACCTTCTGCAGGCGTTCGCCCTCGCCCCAGGGCAGCTTCTTCGGGCCCTCGGCGTTCTCGGCGTGCTGGTGCCGGGCCGGCTTGGCGTTGTTCAGGATGGTCGGCGCGACCACCTTGCGCTGCGGCTTCGCCGACTTCTTGCGGGCGGTCTGCGCCTGCGCGGTGGCGGGCCTGGCGGTCCCGCCTGCGCGGGGTGCGCCGCCACGCTGACCGGCGCCACCGGTGCGGGGGTAGCCGCCGCGGTCGGCGTCGTCACGCTGGTAGCCACCGGTGGACCCGCCACGGCGGCCGCCGGACTCGTCACGCTGGTAGCCGCCGGTCGCGCCACGGCGAGGATTGTCACCGCGCTGGAAGCCACCGGCGCCGGTGCCGCGGCGGCCGGGGGCCTCCCCACGGGAGCCCGCCTGCCCGGTGCGCGCACTGCCGCCGCGGGTTCCCGCGGTCCGGTTCGCGCCACTTCGGGGCTGGTCGCTGCGTTTTCTTCGATCCGGTGTGCCATCTCGGCGAGCGGAATTATTCATCTGTCCTGTCAATCGTCGGTGCCGAGGTCCATGTCGGACTCGGCGGGTTTCTTCAGCCTGGTGAACCGGGGATCGGTCTCCAGGCTCTCGCTGATCTCGTCGATCAGATCGACGCCGGGAAGCAGCGGCGCCAGCGGGGGCAGGTCGCCCAGGGAGGCGAGCCCGATCCGTTCGAGGAACAACTCGGTGGTGCGGTAGAGCGTGCCGTTGGTCTCCGGGTCCTGACCCGCTTCCGCGATCAAGCCCCTGGCCAGCAGCGTGCGCATCACTCCGTCGACGTTCACCCCGCGGACCGCGCTGACCCTGGTGCGGGTCACCGGCTGGCGGTAGGCCACCACCGCCAAGGTTTCCAAGGCGGCCCGGGTCAGTTTCGTCCGGGCCCCGTCGAGCAGCACACGCTCGACATAGGGCGCGTACTGCTGTCGAGTATAGAAGCGCCACCCGTCACCGACGAAACGCAGGTCGATCCCGCTGCCGCGCGCGGACAGCTCGGCCGACATCTCGCGCAGCACCGCCTCCACCCGCTCGGTGCTGTCGTCCAGGGCCGCTGCCAGCTGTTCTGCCGGGGCGGGCGCGTCGACGACGAGCAGCATGGCCTCGAGCGCCGCGCGCAGTTCGGCGTCGTCGAGCGGCTCGGAGGTGAATTCCACCACTGTCTCCGTCATCCGTAATCCTCCTCGAAGGTCAGCGCCGCCGCCTCGGCGTCGGGATCGAGCTCGCCGAGCCAGCTCACGGCCAGCGGGCCGAGCGGGTCGGGCTGGTCGAAGGCGATGGTCTTGCCACGGTAGAGCTCGAGCAGGGCCAGGAAGCGGGCGACGATCTCGACCGGGACCGTGCAGTCGGCGACGATCTCGGCGAAGGTGGTCCAGCCGCCCGGTCCGCGTTCCTTGAGCAGCGCCAGCACCAGTTCGGCCTGTTCGGCCACCGAGATGGTGTGCATGTGCAGATGCCCGAGCCCGACCTCGGCGACCGGGCGGGGCCGGAAGGCGGCCGCCGCGATCTCGGCGAAGGCGGCGATGTCCACGCCGAGGGTCACCTCGGGCAGCAGGCCCTCGAACTGTTCCTCGAGCGCCACCGAGCGCGGGTAGCGGCGCAGGGCGGCGGCCTCGAGTTCACCCAGCAGCTCGGCGACCTGCTTGAACGCGCGGTATTGCAGCAGCCGGGCGAACAGCAGGTCGCGCGCGTCGAGCAGTTCCAGATCGTCGGCGTCGGTCATCTCCCCCGAGGGCAGCAGCCGGGCGGCCTTCAGGTCGAGCAGGGTCGCCGCGACCACCAGGAACTCGGTGGTCTGGTCGAGAATCTTGTCCGCGCGCAGTTTGGTGTTCTCGGCCAGCTCGGCCGTGAGTGCCTTGGTGTAGGCGATGAATTCGTCGGTGACCTGGTGCAGCGCCACTTCGGTGACATCGAGTTTGCGCGAACTGATCAGCGTGAGCAGAAGATCGAACGGCCCCTCGAAGTTCTTCAACCGGAGGTGAAAGCCGGTCGGGGCAGGGTCTTCGGGTACTGCGGGTACCGCGGGTGAAGCGTCGATCACCGGCCCGACCGGTGGATGACTTCACGTGCCATGGCCCGATAGGATTCCGCGCCCGCGGATTTCGGCGACCACGTGGTGATGGGTTCGCCGGCGACGCTGGCATCGGGGAAGCGCACGGTGCGCGAGATGGCGGTGTCGTAGACCAGGTCGCCGAACACCTCGACCACGCGCGACATCACCTGGCGCGAATGCAGCAGGCGCGCATCGAACATCGTGACCACGATGCCGTAGAGGCTCAGCCGCGGGTTGAGCCGGTCGCGCACCTTCTCCACGGTGTCGTTGAGCAGCGCGAGGCCGCGCAGCGAGAAGTACTCGCATTCCATCGGAATGATGACGCCGTCGGAGCAGGCCAGCGCGTTGACGGTGAGCAGGCCCAGCGAGGGCTGGCAGTCGATGAGGATGTAGTCGTAGCGGTCGCGCACCGACGCCAGTGCCCGGCCCAGCGACTGTTCGCGGCCGACCTCGTTGACCAGCTGGATCTCGGCCGCGGACAGGTCGATGTTGCTGGGTAAGAGATCCATGCCGTTGACCTTGGTGGTCTGCAGCACGTCGTCGACCTTGGCCTTGCCGCCGATGAGCAGGTTGTGCACGGTGAGATCGAGATCGTGGTGGGCCACGCCGAGACCGGCCGAGAGCGCACCCTGCGGATCCAGATCGACCAGCAGCACCCGGCGGCCGTATTCGGCCAGTGCCGCACCGAGATTGATGGTCGAGGTGGTCTTGCCGACCCCGCCCTTCTGGTTGCACATGGCCACCACGAGTGCGTCACCGTGACGCTGCACCCGTGGCGGCTCGGGCACCAGTCGCAGCGGGCGCCCGGTCGGCCCCATCTCGGCGACCTCGTCCGATCCACCGTCCCACGGTGTTTCCGCTGTCGTCACGATCCGCTGCTCCTTATACGTATTCCTGCCGGTAACCCCTGTCGAGGGTAGCGAGACCGATTCGGGCCCGGACTCGCTTTCGTACGGTCCAGCTCTGGGGGTAGACGCTACCGCTCGCACCGGTGAGGTACGGCATGGCAACGCCGGGCGTGTTCGCACGATACCCGCTGCGCGCCGAGCCGCGCCGGGGGTTCACCGCGCGCGCGGGTGCGCGGTGGCCCAGACCTCGCGCAGCGTGCTCACCGTCACCAGGGTGTAGATCTGGGTGGTGGTCACCGAGGCGTGGCCGAGCAGTTCCTGCACCACCCGCACGTCGGCGCCGCCGTCGAGCAGGTGGGTGGCGAAGGAATGGCGCAGGGTGTGCGGGGAGACCGCGGCGCCGATGCCCGCGCGGTCGGCCGCGGTCTGCAATACCTGCCAGGCGCTCTGGCGCGACAACCGGCCACCGCGCGCGTTGAGGAAAAGCGCTCCGGCCGAACCCTTTCCGCTCGCGGCCAGGCTCGGGCGGCCACGCACCAGGTAGGCGTCCACGGCGGCCAGGGCGGGTCGGCCGATCGGGACCAGCCGTTGTTTGCCGCCCTTGCCGCGCAGCACGACGCACCGTTGTTCGGTGTCGATGTCGTCCACATCCAGGCCGACCATCTCCGAGATGCGCGCGCCGGTCGAATACAGCAGTTCCAGCAGCGCCCGATCACGCAGTCCGCGTGGGCCGCCATCGGCTTCGCCCTCGCCGCCCGCCGCCTCCAGCAGGCGCAGAACCTGGTCGTAGGGCAGCGCTTTGGGCAGCCTGCGCCCCGGCGCGGGCGGTTTCACCGCGTGCGCCACATCGGTGTCGGTGATGCCCTCGGCGGCGGCGAAGCGATGCAGGCCACGCACCGCGATCAGCGCCCTGGCCACCGATCCCGCGGCCAGCGGCGGATGTTCGTCGCCGCCGGAGCGCAGGGCCATGGTGAATTCGGCGACATCACCCTGCGCCACCGCGGCCAGGTTCGCGATGCCGCGGCGGTCGAGAAAAGCCTGGTAGCGGGATAGATCCCGGCGATAGGCGCCGAGAGTGTTGCGGGCGACGCCGCGTTCGACCGTCAGATGGTCGAGGTAGGCGTCGATTTCACGCGCGAGCACGGCGGATGCCCGGTCGGTCCCCGTCGGTCGCGGCGGCAGGAATCCCTGTCGCGCCGCGATCCGACGTCGTGCTCACGCGTCGCTGCCGGACGCTGTCGCGCGGGCCTCGTCGGCCTTGCGCCGCAGGAAGGCCCTCGGCTGACCCGGCCACGGCGCGTCGGCCGGGCGCAACGGCACCCCGCTCGCCTGCGCCGCCGCGTACGCGAGCACCCCGGCCACGGCCGTCGCGTTCACGATATCCCCGGCCAGCGCGGCCCGCACGGCCTCGGCGACCGGCATCCGCACCGTCTCGAGATCGGCTTCCTCGTGTTCGGGGTCCGGGCGTTCGGTCGGGGTGAGACCGGTCGCGACGAACACCCGCAGCGCCTCGTCGGTGAACCCCGGCGAGAGCGCCACGTCCACCAGCACCGACCATTCGGCCGCGGCCAGGCCCGTCTCCTCGGCCAGCTCGCGCTTGGCCGCGGTGAGCGGGTCCTCGCCGTCGATGTCGAGCAACCCGGCGGGCAGCTCGAGCAGCCGGGTACCGATCGGATGCCGGTACTGGCGGATCAGCACGATCTCGCCCTCGTCGTCGAGGGCGAGCACCGCGACGGCGCCGTGATGCTCGATGACCTCGCGCTCGGCGATCCGCCCACCCGGCATCGCGACCTGATCCTGGCGCAGGGCCAGGATCGCGCCGCTGTAGAGCACCCGGCTCGACACCGTCTCGAACTCGTGACTACCGGGTGCGCTCATGACCTCGACTCCCTCAGAGTTCCGCGGCCTGCTCCGCGAGCTCTTCCTCGGGAAAGTCTACGGGAAGGCGTTCGGCCAGTTTGTATTTCAATGCCGCGTTGATCAGCGCCGCGAACAGCGGGTGCGGGCGGGTCGGACGGCTCTTGAGCTCCGGATGCGCCTGGGTGGCGACGAAGAACGGGTGCACCGAGGCCGGGTACTCCACGAACTCCACCAGGTGCCCGTCGGGCGAGGTACCCGAGAACACCAGACCGCTCTTCGCGATGGCGTCACGGTAGGCGTTGTTCACCTCGAACCGGTGCCGGTGCCGCTCGGAGACCTGCTCGGAACCGTAGGCCTGCGCGACCACCGAACCCTTCTGCAAGGTGGCCGGGTAGGCGCCCAGTCGCATGGTGCCGCCCAGATCGGCCTCACCGGCGACGACGTCTTCCTGATCGGCCATGGTCGAGATGACCGGGTTCTTCGTCTCGGGCTCGAACTCGGCCGAATTGGCGTCCTCGATACCCACCGAACGCGCCGCCTCGATCACCACACACTGCAGACCCAGGCACAGACCCAGCAGCGGGATGCCACGATGACGGGCATAGCGGATCGCGCCGAGCTTGCCCTCGATACCGCGGATGCCGAACCCGCCGGGGATCAGCACGGCGTCGACGTCCCGCAGCGCGGCCTGCGCACCGGCTTCGGTCTCGCACTCGTCGGAGGGCACCCAGCGGATGTTCACCTTGGACCGGTGCGCGAAGCCCCCGGCGCGCAGCGCCTCGGTCACCGACAGGTAGGCGTCGGGCAGGTCGACGTACTTGCCGACCAGCGCCACCTCGACGGTCTCGCGCGGGGAGTGCACCCGATCGAGCAGGTCACCCCACACGGCCCAGTCCACATCGCGGAACGGCAGGCCGAGCTTGCGCACCACATAGGCGTCGAGGCCCTCGCTGTGCAGCACCTTCGGGATGTCGTAGATCGACGGCGCGTCGGGGGTGGAGATGCAGGCCTCCACGTCGACGTCGCACATCAGCGCGATCTTGTTCTTCAGACCCTGCGGCACCTCACGGTCGCAGCGCAGGATCAGCGCGTCGGGCTGGATACCGATATTGCGCAGCGCGGCGACCGAATGCTGCGTCGGCTTGGTCTTGAGCTCGCCCGAGGGCGCCAGATACGGCACCAGCGAGACGTGCAGGAAGAACACATTGTCGCGACCCACGTCGTGACGGATCTGGCGCGCCGCCTCGAGGAACGGCTGCGACTCGATGTCACCGACGGTGCCACCGATCTCGGTGATCACCACATCCGGCACATGACCCTGCAGATCCGGACCCTGCATCGCCATGATGCGGTTCTTGATCTCGTCGGTGATGTGCGGGATCACCTGAACCGTGTCGCCCAGGTACTCACCGCGGCGCTCCTTGGCGATCACCGTCGAGTAGATCTGACCGGTGGTCACGTTCGCGTCCTTGGTCAGGTCGCGATCGAGGAAACGCTCGTAGTGGCCGACATCGAGGTCGGTCTCGGCGCCGTCCTCGGTGACGAAGACCTCACCGTGCTGGAACGGGTTCATGGTGCCCGGATCGACGTTCAGATACGGGTCGAGCTTCTGCATCGTCACCCGCATACCGCGCGCGGTCAGCAACTGACCGAGGCTGGAGGCGGTGAGACCCTTACCCAAAGAGGAGGCGACGCCACCGCTCACGAAGATGTGCTTGGTGGCATTTCGAGCCTGATTCCGTGTTTGACCCACGGAACTCCAGCCTAGCAGTACCGCCTCCCCGCGAATTCAGCGTGCCGTTTTCGAGGGGGCGTGTCGGGTGTCGGGCCGGCGGTGAGGGGGTGCCGGAGTTCTGGGCGTACCCGGCGAGTTACCCATGTCCGTGCGTGATCAGTCGATGCGTTTCGACCGGGGAATCGGGGGTCAGCGGGGCATGGCGACGAGGGTGAACGATGTCGCGGTCGGGGTGGTGCCGTAGCGGCCCGCGCCGCCGGTGAGTTGTTCGGTGAAGGCGAGAGCGGTTGTCACGCGGCCGATTTCGCGGTCGGCGTTGTCGACGGTGGTGACCGCGGTGGACAGTGGGGCCTGGGCGCGGACGAAGGCGATGGCGCCGTTGTTGTCGGCGGCGCCCGCCCGGCCCGCCAGGACGGTGCCCGCGGCGCGGGCGCGGACCGCGCCGGTGAACCGGGCGATAGTCGCGCCCTGGCCGGTGTCGGAAACAACACCATTGCCGGTGACGACGACGGCCAGTTGCGCGGGTCGCACCGGGGTGTCGCGGTAGGCGAGGAAGCCGCCGCCGCGCAGGGTCTCCAGGGCCAACGCGAGTTCCTGCGGTGTGCTGCGGGGCTGGTTCGTGGCCGGATCGAGCAGCAGGGTCAGGCCGAGCAGATCGCCCGCCATGCTGCCCTGGTCGACGGCGCCGGTCTGCAGCTGGGCGCCCGCGGGGACGATGTTCGTCAGCGCCGAGCGCATCCGGTCGCCCTCCCCCGCGTCGGTGAAGGCCTCGGTGAGCGCGATCCGGCCGGTCACCGCGGCACCCGCGGTCTCGAGCGAGCGGCTCACGCCGTCGATGTCGGCGGGATCGGCGTCCGGGGTGCTGAACACCACGACGCTGCGGTCGGCCAGGGTGCCGCCGAGGATGCGGTCCGCCGAGGATGCGACGAACTTGTCGGCGGTGTCGAGGCGGGCGGTGAGCTGCTCGTTGCGCGCGGTCAGCGCGTCCACCTGCCCACGCAGGTCGCTGCGATCCGAGCGCAACCCCGACAGCATGTCCGCGGCCAGGGTCTGGGAACCGAGGATCACCCCGATCGCCAGCGCGAGGAAGATCGCCGCGATCGAGATGGCGTGCTGACGCAGCGAGATCACCGCAGACCCCGCACCCACAGCACGAAACGGTCCCAGTACGCGATCGCCCAGTCCAGCACCTGGGAGCCGTTGTGCGAGGCCAGGATCACCACCACGATCGCCACCAGCGCGGCCAGCACCACCAGCGCCAGCGCGGCCCCGGAGGAACGCTGCCGGTACAGCGTCGCGACGGCGTTGGCATCCACGAGTTTCGCGCCGACCTTGAGCCGGGTCAGGAAGGTGGCCGGATTGCTGTCGCGACGGCCGCGGTCGAAGAAGTCTTCCAGCGAGGCGGGCGCCCCGGCCAGCACGATCAGCGAGGCGCCGTGATGATCGGCCAGCATCAGCGCCAGATCGGCCGGGGAACCCGAGGACGGGAAGGTGGTGGCGCCGATGCCGAGATCCTGGATGCGCTCCAGACCCCTGGCATGCCCGTCGGTATCGGCGGGCAGGATCATCTCGGCGCCGCAGCGCAGTGTCTCGGTGCTGATCTCGTCGGGCTCGCCGACGATCAGGTCCGGCGTGTACTTCAGCGTGCGCAGGGTGTCGGCGCCGCGGCCGACACCGATCAGGATCGGCGCGTACTCCTTGATGAACGGCTTGAGCCGCTGTAGCTCCTCACGATGACCCGGCCCGTCGGCGATCACCACGACATGTCTGCCGCGTAGCTCGAGCTCGATGTCGGGCACCCCGATACCGTCGATGAGCAGCGCGCTCTCGGTGCGGACGAACTCGGTGGTGTTGCCCGCGAAGGCGTCGAGGTGATCGGCCAGGCCGTTGCGCGCCTCGATCATCCGGTCCGCGATGGCCGACTCGTCGAACTCGATGCCCTCCACGAGGACCTCGGGTTCCTTCTTGGTCAGCTTGTCGGCGTAGACGATTCCGGCGTCGATCCGGATCCTGGTGCCGTCCTTGATCTTGCCGAAGGCATCGGAGGACACGGTGTCCATGAGCACGATCCCGTTGGCCACCAGCACTTCCGGACCCAGGTTCGGATAGCGTCCCGAGATCGACGGCGAGGTGTTGATCACCGCGACCACCCCGGCTTCGACCAGCCGGTCGGCGGTGTGGCGGTCCAGATCGGTCTCGTCGAGGACGACCACGTCCCCCGGACCGACCCGCCGCAACAGTCGCCGGGTATCGCGATCCACCCGGGCGATCCCGGTGACACCGGGCAGCGTTTCCGTGTTCCTCGACAACAGCGCCGGCAGCCTCATGGCCCGATGATGGGCGCAAACCCTCAACCTGTGGTGGAGGCGCGCCGAGTCAGTCCTGCCCGCGCAATGCCGCCGCTACCTCCAGCGAGGTCGCGTGCAGCCGCCCGAACAGGTCGAGAACCAGCTCGAGCTGTTCGTCGGAGTAGTCGTCGAGCGCGGCCGCGAAACGGCGCGCGAGCAGCTCGTAGTGCGGGGCGATCTCGTCGATCTTCGCCGGAATCGCACTCACGATCACCCGGCGCCGGTCCGCGACATCGTGTTCGCGGCGCACATAGCCCGCCGCCAGCAACCGATCGACCATCTTCGTCACCGCGCCGGTCGACAGCGCGGTCTGCGCCGCGAGCTCGCCCGCCGTGGCCGGACCGCCCAGGCGCAGCATGTTCAGGCACCGCAGATCGGTGACGTGCAGACCGAGCTTGTCGGCGACGGCCTGATGCAGCATCACCCCGTCCGTCGCACTGCGCTGTGCCGCCACCGTCAGCGCGGCCGCGAGTTCACCCCTCTTGCCGGACATCCCTTGACACCTTCCGCGGCTTCCGCAATTATCTTCCTCGGTAAGAATATTACCCACGCAGATACTTACCGAATCGAATTCTGACTGTTCGATCCTAGTTTCCGGGAGCCCCCGATGACCGAACCCCATGCCGACGAGCGGGCCGTGCGCGCGCTGTTCGCCGCCAACACCGCCGCCTGGGACACGGGCGACGCCCGCGCCTTCGCCGCGACCTTCACCGAGGACGCCGAGTACGTCACCTGGTTCGGCCGCCACTACACCGGCCGCGACGCCATCGAGTCCTCGCACGCCGCGCTGTTCACCTCGTACCTGAAGGGCAGCCGCCTCGACGGCGAGATCACCCGGCTGCGGTTCCTGACCCCCGAGGTGGCCGTGGTCGACGGCCGGGGCGCGCTGCTCAAAGGCAAGAGCAGGCGCAACCGGCGCAACACCAAGGACTACGTGTATGTCGCGGTGCGCCGCGAGGGCGCCTGGCGCTTCGCCACCTTCCACAACACCAAGTTCCACTGGTTCTTCGACGCCATGGCGGCCAGATCGGAACGCGTCCGATAGGTACCCGTATGCTGCGGGTCACAGACATCTCGGACAGGAGACATCCATGCCCCGCAGCACCGTCGAGACGGTTTTCGACGCCCCTCGCGATATCGTCTACCGCCTTTTCACCGAGCGTGAGAGCGTCAGCCCGTACCTGCCGGTCAACGTGAAGCTGGTCAAGCAGGGCGACCCGGCCACCGGGGTCGGCGCCCAGCACACCCTCGGCCTCGGCAAGGTCGCGGTCACCGAGGAGATCACCGCGCTGGTTCCCGGTGAGCGGATGGAGTACAAGATCGTCAAGGGCGCCCCGGTCAAGCGCCACGTCGGCACCGTGACCTTCGCCGACACCAGCTCCGGCGGCACCCGCGTGGTCTACACCATGGAGTCCGAGCCGTCGCTGCCCGTGCCCGCCCCGGTGCTCGAGTTCGGCCTGCGCCAGCTCACCAACCAGCTGCTCGGCGGCGTCCGCAAAGCCCTGAAGTGAGTCTCGGGGCCGCCCGCACCCAGGCGCGGGCGGCCTCGGTTCAGGCCGGAGTCCGCTCCGCCCTGGCGGTCTCGAGCAGTTCCTCCGCGTGCGCGCGGCCGGTCTCGGTGTCGTCGAGACCCGCCAGCATCCGGGCCAGTTCGACCACGCGTTCCTCGTCGGTGAGCGTACGAACGCCGCTGTCCACCTTGCCTTTTCCGTCGTCGGACTTGTTGACGACGAGATGGGTGTCGGCGAAGGCCGCCACCTGCGGCAGGTGGGTCACCACGATCACCTGATGGGTGCGGGCCAGCCGCGCCAGCCGCTTGCCGATCTCCACCGCCGCCCGGCCACCGACACCGGCGTCGACCTCGTCGAAGACCATCGTCGCCCCGTGATCGGACCCGGCCAGCACCACCTCCAGCGCCAGCATCACCCGCGAGAGCTCACCGCCGGAGGCGCTCTTGCTCAGCGGCAGCGACTGCGCGCCCGAATGCGCCGAGAGCCGGAACTCCACCTCGTCGACGCCGGTCGCGCCCGCGTGCAGCGCGACACCGTCGACCTCGAGCGGCGCGGAATCCTGCGCCCCCGCGGGCATCGGCCGGACCTGCACCTCCAGACGCGCCTTGCCCATCGCCAGCCCACCCAGCTCGGTACTCACCGCCGTGGCCAGCTTGCCCGCCGCCTTCGCGCGCGCGGCACTGAGCTTGCGGGCGGTCTCGCGCACCTTGCCCGCGGCGGTCTCCACCTCACCGGCCAGCTTGGCGAGCGCGTCCTCGGACACGTCGAGCGAGTCCAGACGCGCGCGCGATTCGTCGGCCCAGGCGAGCACGCCGTCGATGTCGGGCGCGTACTTGCGGGTCAGCGATTTCAGTTCGGCCTGGCGGGTGAGCATCGAGTCCAGCGCGCCAGGATCCGACGGCAGCTCCGACAGATAGCCGCTGATCTCGGTGGTCACGTCGACGACCACGGCGATTGCCTCGCCCAGCCGGGGCGCGAGCGCGGTCAGCGCGGGGTCGTCGGCCGAATCCAGCCGGGCCCTGGCGCCACCGAGCAGGTCCAGGACTCCCCCGCCGTCGACGGGTTCGTCTCCCGGCCCGGACAATGCCTCGTGCGCGGCGACCGCCGCTTCCCGCAGCGAGTCCAGGTCGCTGAGCCTGCGGATCTCGGCGACGAGACGTTCATCCTCGCCGGGTTCGGGCGCGATGCCGTCGATCTCGGCGAGCGAATGCTTGAGCCGGTCGGCCTCGAGCGCCAGTTCGCGGCTGCGCGCGGTGCGTTCGAGCAGTTCGGCGCGCGCGTCCAGCCAGGTCCGGCGGTGCACCTGGTACTTGCGCAGCAGCCCGGCGACACCGTCACCGGCGAACTGGTCCAGCGCGGCCAGCTGCTGTTCGGGACGCTGCAGGCGCAACTGGTCGTTCTGGCCGTGCACGGTCAGCAGCCGCGAGGTGAACTCCCCGAGCACCGCCGCGGGCACGCCACGACCGCCCAGGTGCGCGCGCGAGCGCCCGTCGCTGTTGACGGTGCGCACCGCGATCACGCTGCCGTCCTCGTCGGCCTCGGCGGCCGCCGATTCCAGCACCTCGTGCACCGCGGCGCGGGCCGCCTCGTTGACGTCGTCGACCACGAACCGGCCCTCGACCACCGCTTTGGCCGCGCCCAGGCGCACCCGGCCCGCATCCGCGCGCGCACCGCTGAGCAGGTGCAGGCTGGTGACCACCATCGTCTTGCCCGCGCCCGTCTCACCGGTGAGCACGGTCAGTCCCGCGTGGAACTGCGCGGTGGCCGTCGAGATGACGCCGAGTCCGTCAATTCTGATCTCGGTCAGCATCGGTGTCCTTTCTGCCCCGCCAGCCCGTCACCGGCAGCTGGAACTTGCGCACCATCCGGTCGGCGAAGGGCGCGGAATCCAGCCGCACCCAGCGCACCGGCCGGGCGCCACGCACCACTTCGACCCGTCCGCCACGCGGCAGGCCCAGCGTGCGCCTGCCGTCGAGGAACACGATCGCGTCGTGCCCGGTCGCCACGGCCTCCACCGCGATATGCGATTCCGGGCTGATCACCAGCGGTCGCGCGAACAGCGCGTGCGCGTTGCTGGGAATCACCAGCATCGCCTCGAGCTCCGGCCACACCACCGGCCCGCCCGCCGAGAACGCGTAGGCGGTGGATCCGGTGGGTGTCGAGACGAGCACGCCGTCGCAGCCGAACGACGACACCGGTCTGCCGTCCACCTCGAGCACCACCTCGAGCACGCCCATGCGCTGGGCGTTCTCGATGCTGGCCTCGTTGAGCGCCCAGCCGCGTTCGGCCACCACGTCCTCGACCCGGACGGTGACGTCGATGGTCATCCGGTCCTCGATGCGATAGTCCCGGTCGACCACCTGCGCGAGCGCCTCGTCGAGATGCTCGGCCTCGGCCTCGGTGAGGAATCCGATGCGTCCCAGATTGATTCCGAGCACCGGCACCCCGCTGGGCCTGCCGAGTTCGGCGGCGCGCAGGAACGTGCCGTCACCGCCGAGGGCAAGCACCATCTCGCAGCCCAGGGCCGCCGACGGGCTGTGCGGCACCACCCGCACCGGATAACCGGCGGGTTCGTCCTCGAAGCGGGTGCTGTCGGCCTCGTCGGCCAGTACCCGCAGGCAGATCCCGGCCGCGGCGAAGATCTTGGCCACCCGGTGTGCGGTCTCGATGATCTCCGCGCGGCCCGGATGGGCGACGAGCAGGATCTCCCGGTCGCCGGCGTGCGTGCTCACTGCGGACCCTCCTCGACAGCCTTCGCGACCAGCGCGGCCACCTGCTCGGCGTCGTGGTCGAACGGGCCGACCTTACGCAGCCACAGGAAATACTCCACATTGCCCGACGGCCCCGGCAGCGGGCTCGCGACCACGCCCTCGGTCCGCAGCCCCAGCGCGGCGGCCGCGGCGGCGACATCGGTCACGACCTCGGCGCGCAGCGCCGGATCACGCACCACCCCACCCGCGCCGACCCGTTCCTTGCCGACCTCGAACTGCGGTTTCACCATCGGCAGCAGATCGGCGCCGTCGGCCGCGCAGGCCGCCAGCGCGGGCAGCACCAGGCCCAGCGAGATGAACGACAGGTCGCCCACCACCAAATCGACTGTGCCACCGATGCTCTCGGGGGTGATGTTGCGGACGTTGGTGCGGTCGTACACCTGCACCCGGTCGTCGTTCTGCAACCGCCAGATCAGCTGGCCGTAGCCCACGTCGACGGCCGCCACCTCCCGCGCGCCGCGCTCGAGCAGCACATCGGTGAACCCGCCGGTCGACGCGCCCGCGTCCAGGCACCGCCTCCCGGCGGCACTCACCCCCTGCGGCTCGAACGCCTCGAGCGCGCCGAGCAGTTTGTGCGCGCCGCGCGAGGCCCACGACACCTCGTCGGGTTCCTCCCGCACGATCAGCGGGGTGTTGGCCTCCACGGCCGTCGCCGGTTTCACGGCGACGGTTCCGGCTATCAGGACGCGGCCCGCGCCGATCAGTTCGACCGCGTGTTCCCGCGATCGCGCCAATCCGCGGCGAACCAGTTCGGCGTCCACACGCGCTCGCCTGGCCACCTCAGATCTTGTCCACTGTCGCCAGGGCGTCCACCAGCACCTCGTGCGCCTGTTCGAGGATGCGCGCGCGGCGGGTGATGTCGGCCCCGGTCTCGACGTTCTCCGCGGGGCCCGACGTGGGCCGGGGTCCGAGTTCGGCGAGCAGCGCGTCGACCTCGGATCTGATCCGGTTCGGGTCGGCCGGTTCCTGGCCCGCCAGGTGACTGCCCGGCACGGGGATGCCGGGTCGGGGTGGCTGCGACGCGCCGGTCGGCGGTGAACTCGGAGTACTCATCGTGGGGTCAACGCTATCGGATTTCCGGATCGGCCGCGCGCACCCGTACGGCCCGGCCGGGGTGCTGTCGCAACAGCTCCGCGACCTCGGCGGGCGCGACCGGCTCCGGGAGCGGCTCGGTATTGAGGGCGTCCAGCGATCCGGCGATATAGCCCGGGATCCGGGCCGGTGGCGCGGTACACACGTCGTCGAGGGTGCTGACGCCGGTGAGCACCAGCAGCGAGTCGAGCCCGAGTTCGTTGGCGCCTTCGATATCGGTGTCGAGCCGGTCGCCCACCACCAGCGGCTCGCGCGCGTTCGAGCGGGCCAGCGCGTCGCGCATGAGCGGCGCGAACGGTTTGCCCGCGACCAGCGGTTCCCGGTCGGTGGCGGCGCGCAGGGCGGCGACCATCGCACCGTTGCCCGGGGCCAGACCGCGCTCGTTGGGCAGGGTGCGGTCGGCGTTGGTGGCGATCCAGAGCGCGCCGTCGCGCAGCGCGTAGGCGGCTTCGGCCAGATCGGGCCACGCCGTCGTGGGCGAATGCCCCTGGACGACGGCGGCGGGCGGCGTGTCACCGCAACGGCGCACCGGGATCAGTCCCACCGCCTTGATCTCCGCGGCCAGGTCCTCGGTGCCCACCACGAGCACCTGGGCACCCTGTTCGAGCCGTTGTGCCAGCATGCCCGCCGCGGCCTGGGCGCTGGTCACCACATCGTCGGCCGTGGCCGGATAGCCCAGTTCCACCAGGTGGCCGGCCACCTGGCCGGGACAGCGGGAGGCGTTGTTGGTGACATAGATCAGCCGCTGGGCCGAATTCCCGTCCGGGACGAGCGCTTCGGGCGCACCGTCGATCACCTCGGGCCCGCGGTACAGCGTGCCGTCCAGATCGAGCAGCAGAGCGTCATATCGATCGCGTAGCCGGTTCACACACCCTCACTCCGTCGTCGCTGCCGGGCCGAGTACGTCTGCGACCCTAGGCGAGGCCACCGACAGGTTCCGGCTCGCGCCGCCGTCGAATCGCCCTCGCCCTCTTCATGATCGAGCATGCCGCGAGGATCGGTGCCGGGTGTGCGAGGTTCGGTCGCCCGGGGTGACCCACTTCACCCCCGCGCCACCACAGACGATGCCCACGCCGTGCAGACCCCGGAAGGAAACCACACGTTCGCCACCTGGAATGCGGCACCGGCCGCAGTTCCGGGCCTCGTGCGCCACCCGCAATATGGCACCGGCCGCAGTTCGGAGCCCGGATGGTCCGGGTGCCGAACTGCGGCCGGTGACCGTGTGTGCGGTCAGGCGCCGCCGGTGAGTTCCGCGGCGCGCTCCTCGGCATCGGTCTCGCCGTCCTCGTCCGCCGCGGCGGCATTGAGGAACCACTGCAGGCCGTCCTCGGTGCGACCGGCGGCCACCAGGGCGTCGGCGTAGGCGTAGAACAACCGGGCCGCGGCGGAGCCGGTGCGAGCGGGGTCCAGATCCGGGGTCTGCAAGGTGACCACGGCCTGGTCGAACTGACCCAGATCCATGCGCGCGCCGGCGACCACGATGCGCAGCTCGGTGGCCTCGTCACCGCTGAGCCGCTGGGCTTCCTCGCTGCGACCGAGCTCGATCGCCCGCTCCGGACGGCCCAGACCACGCTCGCAGTCGGCCATCACGGCCAGCAGCCCGGACCCACCCGACATGCGTCGCGCGGTCCGCAGCTCCGAGAGCGCCTCGGCCCACTCCTCGGCGTGATAGGCCACCACACCGGCGGTCTCGCGCACCACCGCGATCCGGCCCGCGCGCTGCCGCGCCGCCCGCGCGTGGGCCAGCGCCAGGCGCGGGTCGTCCTCGAGCAGCTCGACGGCCATCACCATGTGCCGGGCGACGGTCTCGGCGTTGTTCTTGTCCAGGCTCAGCAGATCGCGGCGCACGGCCGGATCCAGATCCGAGGCCTGCACGTCCTCGGGCAGATCCGGCTCGTCCGGGCGCGCGTTGCGCCGGTCGGTCGGCCTGCCACCCGCGGTGCGGGCGCCTTCGCCACCGCGACGGCGGTCCTCGCGCTCGTAACCGGCGGAGCGGGAATCGTATTCACGGTCGGAGCCGCCGCGGCGGTCATCCGCCGAGCGTCCGCGAGTGCCACGATCGTCCTCATCGGCGGCATCGTCGGCGGCCGCGTTCCGGGAATCGTCCGAACGATCGTCCTGCGACCGCTCGGCACGGTCGCCGACCGCAGCGTTGCGTCGGTCATCCGCGCGATCGCCGTGGTCGCCCGTCGCGTCGTCGGTGCTGTCACCGGCGATGCGGTCACCCGCAGTTCGACCGGCGTTGTCATCGGCCACGCGGTCAGCGCGGTCGTCCGCGGTATCGCCGGCCGCGTGGTCGGCGTGGGTGTCGACCGCATCGGCCTCGGCAGCGCGATCATCGGCCGAGCGTCCAGCGGCATCGGCCGCCGCGGACCGGTCGTCGTCCGACCGATCGGAGCCCGGGTGGACGCGAGCTTCCTCCGACTCCACTGCGCCCGCGCTCTGCGACGCGGAGCCGGTATCGGACTGCACAGTGGACGCGGTCGAGTCATCGGCCCCGCCGGTGGCGGCAGGCGCCTCGCCGGTGATGGGCTGGTCTTCGTCGGCGGCGCTCGACATCACGCCGAGCACATCGCCTTCGCGTTCGCGCCGCTTCTCCCGGTAGGTGCCGTTCAGCGGGGCGCCGTCCTCACCGACGTACTCGGTCCGGCCCGCGTCACCGCCACGCTTGAACCCGCCGCGCGCGTTCTCGTCACGCCGCTGGTACCCGCCGGACTTCTCGCCGCGCTTGAATCCACCACGATCGGAACCACCGCGCGAACGATCATCGTCGCCCCGCTTCTGGTACCCACCGCGGTCACTGTCGCGCTTGTTGTAGCCACCGCGCTCGTCATCGCGATTCCGGTACCCGCCACGGTCGCCTTCGTCGCGCCGCTGGTAGCCACCGCGCGAACGATCGTCGCCCTCGTTGCGGCGGAAACCACCACGGTCCGAACCACCGCGCGAATCATCACCGCCGCGGCGGAACCCGCCCTGACCCGAACTGCCGCGATCGGAGCTGCCACGCGAGCGGTCGTCGTCACGACGGAACCCGCCACCCGAGCCACCGCGATCACCTGAACCACCGCGACCCTGGTAGCCGCCGCGCGAATCGTCACGGCGGAAACCGCCGCGCTCGTCATCGCGCTTCTGGTACCCACCGCGGTCACTGTCGCGCTTCTGGTAGCCGCGCTCGTCATCGCGTCGCTGGTAGCCACCGCGGTCGCCTTCGTCGCGCCGCTGGTAGCCGCCACGCGAACGATCATCGCCCTCGTTGCGACGGAAACCACCACGGTCCGAACCACCGCGCGAATCATCACCGCCGCGGCGGAACCCGCCCTGACCCGAGTTGCCGCGATCGGAGCTGCCGCGCGAGCGGTCGTCGTCACGACGGAAGCCACCGCGGTCACCGGAGCCGCCCCGGCCCTGGTAGCCGCCGCGGTCGCCGCTGTCACGGCGGAAACCGCCGCGCTCGTCGTCACGCTTCTGGTAGCCGCCGCGGTCACTGTCGCGTTTCTGGTACCCGCCACGGTCGCCTTCGTCACGACGCTGGTAGCCCCCGCGCGAACGATCGTCGCCTTCGTTGCGCCGGAAACCGCCACGGTCGGAACCGCCGCGCGAATCGTCGCGTCGGAAACCACCGCGATCGGAGCTGCCGCGCGAGCGGTCGTCGTCGCGACGGAAGCCGCCACCCGAGCCACCGCGGCCCTGGTAGCCGCCGCGTGAATCGTCGCCGCCACGGCGGGATCCACCGCGCTCGTCATCGCGCTTCTGGTATCCACCGCGGTCGCCTTCGTCGCGCCGCTGGTAGCCGCCACCGCGGGGACGGTCCTCATCGCTGCGGCGGAAACCACCACGGTCGTTCGAGCCGCCGCGTCCCTGGTACCCACCGCGGTCGGAGCCGCCGCGATTGTCGTCGTTGCGGCGGAAGCCGCCGCCTTCGCCACGCCCGGCGCCGCGGTTGTCTCCGTGGCCGCCTCGGGGGCGATCGGTCGGTTCGCCGCGCCGGCCGAAACCGCGGGCGTCTCCGTCCCGGCGGAAAGGCTTCCGTCCGTCGTTGTGTTCCGACACGGCGATCCCTTTCTAGATTCCCCGCCTCCGGGGAGATGTCGTGGTGCCCCGCCTGAAGAATTCAACCACGGGCGGAGGACGGGGCATCGTCCGCGTGGCAGATCGGGCCCCGTTCGAGACCCGGAAACGCCGATAGGGGACCCAGATCTGGGTCCCCTATCGCGAAAGATGTTCCGGCGGTGTCCTACTCTCCCACACCCTGTCGAGTGCAGTACCATCGGCGCAGGTGGCCTTAGCTTCCGGGTTCGGAATGGGACCGGGC
>NZ_JBSGDP010000044.1:0-48805 GCF_053602435.1 Nocardia sp. NPDC004415 | reverse complement strand
TCGTTCCCCGGGGGGGGTGACCCCCCCCCGATATGGTGGGGCACACGATAAATTGCCCCCCCCGTAAACACACCCCCCCCCCCCCCCCCCCCGGGCCCCCCCCCCCGGGGGGGGCCCGGCCCCCCGTCGGGGGTTTGCCCGGGTCAGGCGTTGGCGACCTTCTCGCCGGGTGCGACGGTGGTGCCGACCTTGCTGAACTGCAGCACGCCGTCGTCGACAGGCGCCTTGTGCATCAGCGTGCGGTCCCGGTAGTAGTTGTTGACCAGCTTCCACGCGCCGCGCGCGCCCTGGCGGGGCATGGCGTCGTTGCCGCGCTGGATGTAGCCGGAGGTCAGCGCGCCGCCCATGAGCGACTCGTCGGCGATGTCCTCGGGGTCGGCGTGCACCTCGAAGGTGGTGTAGCCGCGGTCGCGCATGATGTTGAGCACCCGGCACAGGTACGCGGCGGCCAGGTCGGCCTTGAGCGTCCAGGAGGCGTTGGTGTAGCCGATGATCATCAGGAAGTTCGGGATGTCGGAGTACAGCACGCTCTTGTAGGCGACCGTCTCGTTGAACTTCACCGGCTGCTCGTCGATGCTCATGGTGATGCCGCCGAGCATCTGCACGTTCAGGCCGGTCGCGGTGACGATGATGTCGGCCTCGAGCTCCTGACCCGACTCGGTCCGGATGCCCTTCTCGGTGAAGGTGGCGATGCGGTCGGTGACGATGTCGGCCTTGCCGCTCTTGAGCACCTTGAACAGGTCACCGTTGGGCACCACGCACAGGCGCTGGTCCCACGGGTTGTAGGAGGGCGTGAAGTGGCGCAGGTCCACGTTCTTGCCGACCTGCAGGCGCACCTGGGCCAGCATGAGCTTCTTGGCCAGCTCCGGGTTGGTGCGCGAGAGCTGGAAGCTGGCGCGCTGCAGCGCGATATTGCGGGCGCGGCCGATCTTGTAGGCGATCGCGTCGGGCACGCGCGACTTCTTCAGGCCGATGGCGACCGGGTCGTCCGACGGCAGCGCCTGGATCCAGGTGGGCGAGCGCTGCAGCATGGTGACGTGGGCGGCCTTGTCGGCCATCGACGGGATCAGCGTGATGGCGGTGGCGCCGGAACCGATGACGACGACCTTCTTGCCGGTGTAGTCCAGGTCCTCGGGCCAGTGCTGCGGGTGCACGATCTGGCCCTGGAAGTCGTCCTGACCGGGGAAGGTGGGCTGGTAGCCCTCGTCGTAGTTGTAGTAGCCGCTGGCGCCGACGAGCACGTTGGCGGTCCAGGTCTCGGTCTCGCCGGTCTCCTCGATCACGGCGGTGACGGTCCACTGGGCCGCACTGCGGTCGAAGTCGGCGGTGACGACCTTGCGGCCGAAGCTGATGTGGTCGGTGACGCCGTATTCCTTGGCGGTGTCCTCGACGTACTGACGGATGCTGGCACCGTCGGCGAGCACCTTGGTGCCGATCCAGGGGCGGAAACCGAAGCCGAAGGTGAGCATGTCCGAGTCGGAGCGGATGCCGGGGTACTTGAACAGGTCCCAGGTGCCACCGATGTTCGCGCGGCGCTCGAGGATCGCGTAGCTGCGTCCGGTCTGCTCGCGGGTGAGGTGACAGGCCGTGCCGATTCCGGACAGGCCAGCGCCGATGATCAGTACGTCGACATGCCGCGTCATTGAGGAAACTCGTTTCGTAAGGGTCGTCGCCGCCCGGGCACCGTCGCCCGAGCCTGCTTCGAGGTTACGTGTTTCGCATAGTTACGTCTAGTTCCGTGGCCGGTTCGGGTCCGGACCGGCACTTCGGCGCAGCGTGAGCGCAATCGGTGACGGGACCGGCCGGGCCGGTCAGCATCGGTGGCATGACCGAACAGCAGCTGACGTTCCACTGGTTCCTGCCCACCTACGGCGACTCGCGCGGGCTGATGGCGGGCGGACACGGCAGCTTCATGTCCGGCGACCGGCCCGCGACCCTGCGCTATCTCAACCAGCTCACCGCCGCCGCCGAGGACAACGGCTTCGCCGGCGTGCTGACCCCCACCGGCGCCTGGTGTGAGGACGCCTGGCTGACCACCGCGATGCTGGTCCAGACCAGCGAGACGCTGAAGTTCCTGGTCGCGCTGCGTCCCGGCCTGGTCAGCCCGACGCTGGCCGCCCAGATGGCCGCGACCTTCCAGCGCCATTCCGGCGGGCGGCTGCTGCTCAATGTCGTCACCGGCGGTGAGCAGCGCGAACAGGAGGCCTACGGCGACTTCCTGGACAAGACCCAGCGGTATGCGCGCACCGGGGAGTTCCTGCACATCGTGCGCTCGCTGTGGGAGTCGACCGAGCCGTTCAGCTTCAGCGGCGAATACCTGCAGGTCCAGGACGCCGTGCTGGGCGCCCGTCCGGACCCGGTACCGCCGGTGTTCTTCGGTGGGTCCTCCGGCCCGGCCGGTCCGATCGCCGCCCGCTATGCCGACACGTACCTGACCTGGGGCGAGCCCGTCGACGCGGTGGCGAAGAAGCTGGACTGGATCCGCGGGCTGGCCGCGATCGAGGGCCGCACCGTCGACTTCGGGCTGCGCATCCACGTGATCAGCCGCGACACCGCCGCCGAGGCGTGGGCCGAGGCCGACAAGCTGCTGTCCGGGATCGCGCCCGGGGAGATCGAGCGGGTCCAGGCCAACCTGGCCAAGAGCGATTCGGAGGGGCAGCGCCGGATGGCGCGGCTGCACAACGGCCGCACCGACAGCCTGGAGATCTCGCCGAACCTGTGGGCGGGGGTCGGGCTGGTGCGCGGCGGCGCGGGGACGGCGCTGGTCGGCTCGCACGCCGAGGTCGCCGACCGGCTGCTCGAGTACGCCGCGATCGGCATCGACCATTTCGTGCTGTCGGGGTACCCGCACCTGGAGGAGGCGTACTGGTTCGGGGAGGGTGTGCTGCCGATCCTGGAGCGCAAGGGGGTGTGGCGGCATCCGTCACGGCCGGTCGCGCCGCCGTCGATCGCGCCGTTCACCGCCGCCGCCAGCAGTTGATCCGCCCGGAACAGGACGTGGTTCCCGAGGGGATGGCGTCCTGTTCCGGTGTGCGCCGGGCGAATCGGCAGACGGTGCCGGATTGCATTCGACGCAAACGGGCGGACCGTGGTTGCGCGCAACAGTTTTCGGCGCCCATCGAAATCGCTCTGACCTGGCACGATCCCGCTTCGCCTGCGAGGCTTGGCCGTAGTGGTTCTCCCCCATCGGTTTTCGGCAGCCAGTGCATCGGGGGTTCCACGTGAATCAGTGACGCGGGCGATCCGCGGTCCGATCGATGCCGAGTGGCCGCCCCGGGACCGGCACGGAAGCATCGCGGTGACGCTGGTTAGGCTCGGCCCGTGACCCTCACCGTCGGCTTCGATCTGGACATGACGCTCATCGACTCGCGTCCCGGGGTGGCCGTGGCGATCGACACCCTGGCCGCCGAGTTCGACCTGCCCATGATCGGCGCGCACTTCGCCGAGCACCTCGGCCCGCCGCTGGCGACCCTGCTCGGTGACGCAGGCGCCCCCGACGACCTGATCCCGCACCTGGTCACCCGCTACCGCGAGCTCTACCCCGGCGTGATCGACCGCATCCCCGCACTGCCCGGCGCGGCCGACGCGCTCGCCGCCGTGCGGGCGCGCGGGGGCCGGGCGCTCGTGGTGACCGGCAAGTTCGAGCCGCACGCGCGACTGCATGTCGAGCATCTCGGCTGGCAGGTCGACCATCTCGCCGGTGACCTGTGGTCCACCGGCAAGGCCGATGTCCTCACCGCCCAGTCCGCACAGGTCTTCGTCGGCGACCACGCGGGCGACATGCGGGGGGCCAAGGCCGCCGGGGTGCTGGCGGTCGGGGTCACGACCGGTCCGTACGACGCCGACGGGCTGCGCGCCGCGGGCGCCGACATCGTTCTCGACGACCTCACCGATTTCGCCGGGTGGCTCTCGGAGCACGCGGCATCGGCCGGCTGAGCCCGCCGCGCGCACAACGCTTTTCCGGGCCGGTCCGGAACCCCGCGCGGGCGTTGCCCGTTGACCGGTCATGCCGACGGACCCCTACTGGAACCACAACACCCACTACCATCCCTGGATCCTCGATCAGGTACCCGGCCACGCCCGCACGGCACTCGACATCGGCTGTGGTGACGGCCTTCTCGCGCGCAAGCTGGCGACCCGCTGTGACGCGGTCCTCGGCGTCGACCTCGACGGCCAGGCCATCGCCGCCGCCCCGCCCGCCGCGAACGTGCACTACGAGAAGGCCGACTTCCGCGATGTGGACGACACTTTCGATGTCGTCACCGCGGTGGCCACCCTGCACCACGTCCCCCTGGCCGAGGGCATGGCCGCCCTGCGCGCCCTGGTCGCCCCCGGCGGCGTCCTCGCCGTCGTCGGCCTCTGGAAGATGCACCCCCTCACTGATATCGCCTATCTCCCCCTGCTGCCCGCGGTCTGGATCACCGACCGCCGCCACCGCGCCGCGGCGGGCGGCCCCGAGGTCACCATGCGGGACCCCGAGGACACCCTGTCCGCCATCCGCGCGGCCGCCGCCACGCACCTCCCCGGCGCCCAGCTCCGCCGCCGCCTGCTGTGGCGCTACACGCTGGTCTGGCGCAGCCCGGGTCAGCCCGGATAGGCCGCCACCAGGCCGCCGTCGACGATGATGTCCTGCCCGGTCACATAGGACGCCTCGGCCGACCCGAGGAAGGCGACCAGGGCGGCGACCTCCTCGGCCGTGCCGAACCGGCCGGTCACCACCCGGCCCGCCGCCATGGCCGCGAAGTCCTCCGTCATCGCGCCCGCGGACATGGGGGTGTCGATGTAGCCGGGGCTGATCGAGTTCACCCGGATTCCGCGCGGCCCGAGTTCGGTGGCCAGGGTGCGGGCCAGGTTGTGCACGGCGGCCTTGGTGGCGGCGTAGAGGGTGAGCGCGCTGTCGGCGCGGTGCAGGGTCCACGAGGCGTTGAGCACCACCGATCCGCCCGCGACCAGCAGCGGCACCGTCTTCTGGACGGTGAAGAAGACGCCTTTGAAGTTCACCGCGACCGCGTGGTCGAAGAGTTCCTCGGTGATCTCGGGAAACGGCGCGAAGGTGCCGGCACCGGCGTTGGCGAAGACCAGATCGAGGCGACCGAAGCGGGCCGCGATGGTGTCGGTCAGCGTGTCGAGGGCGTCGAGATCAGCGGTGTCGGCGGCGATTCCGGTGGCCCGCGGGCCCAGTTCGGCGGCCGCGGCGCGCACCCTGTCCGCGGTGCGGCCGGTGACGATCACCTGGGCACCTTCGGCGATCAGTCTGCGCGCGGTGGCCAGGCCCATACCGCTGGTGCCGCCGGTGACGAGGGCGACGCGGTCGGTGTAGCGGTTCATGCGAGTCCTTCGGTGAGATGGTCGGCGAGGGTGTGCAGCCAGGCCGAGCGGTGGTTGCCGACGAGGTGGTCGCCGCCGGGAATGCGCAGGTAGCGGCCTCGCGGTGCGGCGTGTGCCAGGGCGGCGCCGTCGGTGACGCCGGGGATCACGTCGTCGTCGCCGTCGACCACCAGCAGTGGGCAGCGCACGCGCGGTGCCAGGTCGGTGAGGTCGACGGTGGCGGCGAATTCTGCGGCGGCGGCGCGTGATCCGGCGCGGCGGGTCATCAGGTCGCGGACCGGGTCGGGCAGGTGCGGCCAGTCCAGCCGGTAGGGTCCGCTCACGGTGGCGGCCACGACGATGCGTGGGTCGCGTTCCGCGGCCGCCGCGACATAGAAGCCGCCGAGGCTGAGACCGACGATGCCGACCCGGGTGACGCCCAGGGTGTCGATCGCCGCGGCGACGACGGCCGGATAGTCCCGGTCCAGCGTCGAAGTGGCGGCGTTGACGCCTTGGGCGGGACCGTCCATCGCGAGAACGCGCAGGCCGCGTGCCACGAGTGCGTCTGCCAGGAGATGGAATTCGTCCTTGCTCGAATCGAGGCCGGGCACCACGATCACCGTGCCGGCGGCGGCTGCGGGACCGCGCAGGATTCCCGTGAAGCCGGGGCCGGTGCACCGGCGAGTGGACGGGTCCAGCAGGGAGTAGCCCTGTTCGGCAGCCACGTCCGCGGCGGCCGCGGCGACCGCGTGATCGTCGTCGGGTACCAGTGTGGCCAGGTGCGACCAGCGGGCCGCCAGGAGCAGGTGGTGGCCCCGCGTGATCGCCGAGCCGGGGGTGTTCCGGTGGTGGTCGGCGGCCGCGACGCAGGTGGGCGCCCACTCGGCGGGGGTGGCGATATCGGCGCAGATCCGCCGGTAGTCGTGCGGATCGATGCCCGCCGCGGTGGCCCGGCTGAACAGGGCGTCGACCAGTTCGGCGCTCATCGGCCCGCGCTCGTGGTCAGGACGGCCTTGCCGCGTATCCGGCGCTCCCGCAGGTCCACGAGCACGCGCGCGGCCTCGGACCAGTCGGCGACTTCACCGATCTCGGGATGCAGTCGTCCCTCGGCGACCAGCCGCACGAGGGTGGCCAGATCGCGGCCGTAGGGTCCGCCCGCGTAGTGGAAGTGGCGGATCGTCGCGTTCTCCGGACCGGCGAAGAAGTCGAAGAAGTTCAGGGTCGCCGGGGTGCGGCTCGCCTGCCCGAACCAGACCAGGGTGCCGCCGGGTCGCAGCAGCGCCAGACTCGCGGCCGTCGCTGCACCACCGATCGACTCGAGCACGATGTCGAACGGGCCTGTCGCGGCCGCGATCTCGTGCACCACCCGGGTCG
The DNA here is from genome assembly GCF_053602435.1 of Nocardia sp. NPDC004415. Lineage (NCBI taxonomy): Bacteria > Bacillati > Actinomycetota > Actinomycetes > Mycobacteriales > Nocardiaceae > Nocardia > Nocardia sp. NPDC004415. The sequence goes on along the minus strand of NZ_JBSGDP010000044.1, from coordinate 42,124 downwards.
CGCCGAGCGCGGACAGGCGTTCGCCGCGTTCGGGTGTCGCGGTGAGGACGGTGACCTCGGCGCCCGCCGCGGCGGCCAGTTCGGTGACGTAATGACCCACACCGCCGGAGGCCCCGGTCAGCAGGAGGCGCGCGCCCGGCACCGGGCCCGCCGCGCGCAGCAACCGCAGGGCCGTGATCCCGGCCAGCGGCAGGGCGGCCGCCGTCACCACGTCGAGGGCGTCGGGCAGCACGGCGAGCGCGTCGGTCGGCACCGCCACGTAGTCGGCCCAGCCGCCCAGCGCCGGATGACCGACCACCCGGGTTCCCATCGACGGACCCGAGCCGTCGGCCGCGGCCTGCACGACCAGTCCCGCGACATCCTTGCCCGGCAACAGGTCCGGGCGCGGATTCTCCAGCAGGAACGTCTCACCCCGGTTCGGGGCGAAGGCCGCCACGCGCACCAGCGCCTCGTCGGGTCGCGGCACGGGTTCGGCCGCCTCGGTGAACGCGACCGGCCGCCGGGGGTCGCCTGTCGGAATCAAACGCTGCATGACCCCAGGCAACCGGCGCACCGTGTCCACCGGCCAACAACCGGGCGACGCACCCGACAACGATCGGTTGTCGCCGCTGGCAGCACGGCTGTCCGGCTAGGGTGGACGACTGTGGATCTGGATCTCGCGACGGTGCGCGCGTTCGTGTTCGTCGCCGAGGAACGGCATTTCGGCCATGCCGCGGCGGCGCTCGGGCTGAGTCAGCAGGCGCTGTCCAAACGGGTGGCGCGGCTGGAATCGACCCTCGGTGTGCGGCTGCTGGACCGCGACCATCAGGGCGTGCGGCTCACCGAGGACGGCGCCCGCTTCCTGCCCGGCGCACAGGACACCCTCGAAGCCAACGATCGGGCGGTCGCCGCCCTGCTCGACGAGCAGCGTCCCGTGCGCGTGGACGTGTGGGGCCACCTCTACGCACCGCTGCGCACCCTCGCCGGTCTCGCGACCGCCCCGGGCGCGCCGCCGCTGGAACCCGGGCACGGTCGTGACCTGCCCGCCGTCGCCGCGGCACTCGCGCACGGTGACATCGACGCGGGATTCGGCCGGGTCCATCCCCCGCTGCCGCCCGGCCTGACCCATCGCCTGATCCGGCTCGAACCGGTCGATGTCCTGCTCGGCGCGGACCATCCGCTGGCCGCCGCGCCCGAAGTGCGCCCCGACCAGCTGCGCGACAGCGTCCTGCACACGCCCGCGGCCCTGGACCGCCTCGATTTCCTGGCCCGCTTCGCCGAGCGTTTCGGGATCGCCGAACACCGCACCACCCCGAATCTCGGCCTGGCCCCGATGCTCTCAGCGCTCGCCGCCGACCCCCGCGGCTTCGTCCTGCTCCCCGCCGACGTCGAGACACCGGAAGTCCGCGGTGTCCGCGCGATCCCGCTGGTCGATCCGACACCGCTGTACGCGTGGTCGCTGATCTGGCGGTCCCGCCCCGCGTCGCCGCAGGTGGACGCCCTGCTCGCCGTCCTGGTGCGCACGGCGGGCGAACGCCGCTGGCTGGAATACGATCCGGCCCGCGACTGGCTGCCCGCCGCCGGCTGACCGGTGCGCGACCGGCGCAACGGTTTTCGACGCTCCCGGGCCGGGTGATACAGTCCGCGCAGTTCGGGTTCGGGGGAGGGTTTCGCACAGCGTGACGATGAATCGCACCAGATGGATCGTGGCGGGGATCTGCGCCGTGGTCGTCGCCATCGTGGCGGTGATCGTGGTGGTCGTGGTGACCGGGGACGAGGATCCGCGCGAGTTCGTGGCCGAGAAGTACCAGCGGGCGCGCACGCTCGATCAGGCCAACGACGGGATCGCGTTCACCACCGGCGGGGCGCCCGCGGTCGTGGCCGCCGCCATCGCGAAGGCCACCGATCCGCGCGACCAGCGCAATACCGGCGAGCACCACTACCTGCGTTTCGCCCACGACCTGATCGCGGTGTCCCCGCACGCGGGCGGTTCGCTGATCCTGGTCGACAGTCTCGCCAACGGCATCCGCAGGCACCACTCGCACGTCAACAGCTACAGCTGGACCAGCGGTTCGGCCGCGGGCGACTACCGCGGCGGCGGTAGCGATTCCGGCGGCAAGTAGAAGGAGAACACTCATGCTCGCCGACCTTGCGGCGGACGCGGGCGCCGCGCTCGCCTATTCCGCGGTGGGAATCGTGCTGATGGCCGTCGGTTTCGGCCTCGTCGACCTGCTCACCCCCGGCGACCTGCGCGCCCAGATCTGGATCGAACGCAATCGCAATGCCGCGATCCTGCTGGCCTCCAACCTGTTCGGCGTCGGCATCATCGTCGCGGCCGCCATCTGGACCTCCGAGGGCCGTATCGCGCAGGCGCTGCTGGCCAGCGCGATCTACGGCGTGATCGGCCTGGCCGCGATGGCGGTGGCGTTCGTGCTGCTCGACGCGCTCACCCCGGGTGACTTCCGGGCCGTGGTCGCCGATCCGGAACCGCATCCGGCGGTGTGGGTGACGGCGTCGGCGCACGTGGCGGTCGCGCTGGTGGTGGCCGCGGGTCTGACCTGATGCCGCGGCACCGCCTGGCCAGGGCGGCGCTGCTGGCGACGGTGTTCGTCTGCGCCGCCTGCGGTCTGGTGTACGAGCTGTCGCTGGTGACGCTCGGCAGCTACCTGATCGGTGACACCGCGGCGCAGGCCTCGATCACGCTGAGCGTGATGGTGTGCGCGATGGGGGTCGGGGCGCTGGCCGCGAAACCGTTGCGCCGCCGCGCCGCCGCCGCGTTCGTCGCGGTGGAGCTGGCCCTGGCGGTGGTCGGCGGGCTCTCGGTCGCCGCGCTCTACGCCAGCTTCGCCTGGCTCAATATCTACACCGGCACCCTGATCGTGGCGGCGGCGGTGATCGGCATGCTGGTCGGCGCGGAGATCCCGCTGCTGATGGAGTTGTTGCAGCAGGTCCGCAAGCAGGAGGCCAGCAGCGCTGTCGCCGACCTGTTCGCCGCGGACTACGTCGGCGCACTGCTGGGCGGGCTGGCGTTCCCGTTCCTGCTGCTGCCGGTGTTCGGCCAGATCCGCGGCAGCCTGGTGGTGGGCGTGGTGAACGCCGTCGCGGGGCTGGCGCTGGCGTTCTTCTTCTTCCGCGACCGGATGACCCGGCCCGCCCGGCACAGCTTGGTCGCCGCCACGGTGGTGGTGGCCACCGGGCTCACCGGCGCCTATCTCTATGCCGACCGGTTCGAGGCGACCGCGCAGCAGGCGCTGTTCGCGCATCCGATCGTCTGGCAGACCCGCACGCCGTATCAGCAGATCGTGCTCACCGAATCGTTCTCCCCGTTCGGCACCACCGACACCCGGCTGTTCCTCAACGGCGGATTGCAGTTCTCCTCCGTCGACGAGTACCGCTATCACGAGGCGCTGGTGCATCCGGTGCTCGCGGGGACCCGCCGTTCGGTGCTGGTGCTCGGCGGTGGCGACGGGCTGGCCCTGCGCGAGATCCTGCGCTACCCCGACGTCGAGCGGGTGACGCTGGTGGAGCTCGACCCGGCGATGATCGAGCTGGCCCGCACCGACACCCGCCTCACCGCGCTCAACGAGCGCTCCTTCGACGATCCGCGGGTGCGGGTGGTCACCACCGACGCGTTCTCCTGGTTGCGCGGCGCGCCACGGGATTTCGACGCGGTGATCGTCGACCTGCCCGACCCGGACCAGACCTCGGTGGCCAAGTTGTATTCCGAGGAGTTCTACGCGATGACCGCGCACGCGATGGCGCCCGGCGCGCGGATGGTGGTGCAGTCCGGTTCCCCGTTCTTCGCGCCGCGCTCGTTCTGGACCATCGACGCCACGGTGCGCGCCGCCGGGCTGCGCACCGCGCCCTATCACGTCGATGTCCCGAGCTTCGGTGACTGGGGATTCGTCCTGGCCGCCGCCGACACCCCGGTGCCCACCCTGCGGACCCCCGGCCCGCTGCGTTCGCTCGACGGGCCCACCCTCGCCGCCGCCACCGTCTTCGCTCCCGACCGGCGCGCGGTCGACCCCGAGGTCTCCACGCTCATGCGCCCGGTGATCCTGGACCTGCAACGCCAGGAGTGGCGTTAACCGCGCGCGGCGGTCCGGGCCTGCCGTGCGGTGTGCCCGCCCGCAGCGGTGACGATCCCGAAGGCGATCAGGCTGTCGGCGGTATCGCGGACGGTCTGCTCGATCGGGCGCATCGTCCAGCCGAGTTCGCGACGGGCCTTGTCGGCGCTGACCCACTCGGTGCGGCCCAGGGTCGGCAGCGTGAGCCGGACGCTCTTGTAGAACAGCGCGACGACCCGGATCAGCAGGTCCGGCAGCAATCGGGTCGGCACCCGGAAGCCCTGCGCGGCGTAGTCACGCGCCAGCAGCAGTGCCAGGTCCCGCATCCACAGCGGCTCCCCCGCGCAGATGTAGCGGTTGCCCACGGCGGCGGGCACTTCCATGGCCAGACGGTGTGCCACCGCGAGGTCGCGCACGTCGACCGGGGTCCAGCCGGTGCGCGCCGACCCGGGCACCTCCCGGCCCAGCAGCCGCTGCACCGGGACGTGCGAGGTGCTGGTCCTGGCCTCGAGCAGCGGTCCCAGGATCATGCCGGGGTTGAGCACGACCAGTTCCGGTGCGCCGGGGTGTGATTCGGCGAAGTCCCAGGCGGCGCGTTCGGCCAGGGTCTTGCTCTTCTGGTAGGCGGCGGCCCGCTCGAGCACCGTCCAGTCCTGTTCGGTGCGCACGGCGTCGACCTCGTGGCCGTAGGCGACGGCGGCCACCGAGGAGGTGAGCACCACCCGGCGCACGCCCGCGTCCGCGGCGGCCCGCAGCACCCGCAGGGTGCCCTCGACCGCCGGGACGATCAGGTCGTCCTCGTGCGCGGGCGGCGCGGAGGGGAACGGCGAGGCCACATGGAACACGGTGTCGCACCCGGTCACCGCCTCGGCCCAGCCCGCGTCGGTGTCGAGCGAGGCCGCGGCGAACTCCAGCTCACCGCCGGTGCGCCGGGCCAGTTCGACGAGGTGGGCGCGCTTGGCGTGTGTGCCGAGGTCACGCACGGTCCCCCGCACCGCGTACCCGTGCTCGAGCAGTTCGGCGATGACGTGCCCGGCGACGAATCCCGTCGCGCCGGTGACGAGTACCCGTGTGGTCATGGTGTTCACCCTTCGTGGAAACCCTCGATCTGAGCGGTGCTCAAATAATCTAAACACCGCATAGATTTCCTGTCCAGTGCCTGTCGCGGCCCCGGTCTGGCCTACGCTCGCAGCGTGAAGCGCACCAAGTACCACCACGGCGACCTGCGGGCCACGCTGATGGACGCCTGCCTGCGCCTGATCGAGACCGAGGGGCTGGCGGCGGTGAGCCTGCGCCGGGTGGCCAGGGAGGCCGGGGTCAGCAGCGGCGCGCCCTACCACCACTTCGCCGACCGCGCCGCGCTGCTCTCGGCGCTGTCGGTCGACGGGTTCCAGCAGTTGGCCGCCGACCTCGCCGCCGCGCGAGCGCAGGCGTCCGCCCCGCTCGACGCGCTCACGGCGCTGGCCGAGGGGTACGTTCGCTTCTCCCGCGAACACCCCGCCCAGTTCCGGCTGATGTTCCGGCCCGAACTCTCCCAGCCGGACAAGCACCCCGACGCGCACGCGGCCGGGGACGCGGCCTTCGAGATCCTGGCCGACACCGTCACCGAGGGCGTCGCCGCGGGCGTGCTGCCCGCCGACCGGGCCGCCACCCTCGCCATCACCTGGTGGGGCCTCGCGCACGGCCTGGCCTCGCTGTGGCTCGACGGCCATCTCGACAATCGCAGCGCCCAGCTCGGCGCCAGCACACCCGAGCTGGTCGAGGCGATCATGCGGGGGTTCACCGCACTCGTCGCGACCGCGCCCACCGAGTCCTGACGCGCCGCCGTCATTCCCGTGATCCGGCCTGGTCACTCCCCTAGAGTGGGTAGCACCCGCTCTGCCGATGCGTTTTCGACTCGACCAGGAGGCCGGATGACTGGCACCGCGAAACTCGACCCGGTGGTCGAGGCGTTCGTCGACGCGCTCAACCTGCAGGACACCGACCGGTTCTACGGTGTGCTCACCGAGGACGCCACCATGTCCGACGACGGGGTCGAACGCAATCTGGCACAGTGGACCGAAGCCGAGATCTTCAGTGCCAACGGGCATCTCGTCGTCGAATCGGTCGACGACGACGGCCTGGCACTCACCGCCGACTACACCAACAGTCGCTGGGGATCGATGCGTACCACCTGGCGGTTCGTTCTCCGGGACGGACTGATCAGCCGATTCGAAACCGGGCAGGCGTGACCGACCACAACCTTCTGATTCCGCGGTACGGCGACGGCTCGCTCGCCGATCTCCTCCCCTCCGTCCTGGCCTGCCTCGGCGCTCCCGGCGAAACCGACCGGCTGGGGCTCGCCCTTGATGTCGACCACGTGTGTGTGCTGCTGGTCGACGGCCTCGGCGCGACGGCGCTGGCCGCCGAAGCCGCCACCGCGCCGTTCCTGTCCGGACTGCCGCCCGCCACCCTGACCACCGGTTTCCCGAGCACCACCGCCACCAGCCTGACCACTCTCGGCGCCGGTGTCCCGCCCGGCGAGCACGGCGTGGTCGGCTACCAGGTGCGGCTGCCCGGCGAGGAACGGCTGTTCAACATGCTGCGCTGGCAGCTCGTGGGCGACGGTCCGAAGGTCGACGCCATGACCGCGTTCCCGCCGGAACGAATCCAGCCGTGTACCACCGTCTTCGAGCGCGCGAGCGCCGCGGGCATCGCCGCGGTCCAGGTGGCACCGGGCTACCAGGACGGCTCGGGCCTGACCAAGGCGGGCTGGCGCGGGGGCGGTTTCCGGGCCGCGTTCTCGGTGGGCGATCTCGTCGACGGGGTCGCCCAGGCGCTCACCTCCGCACCGAAGACGCTGGTGTACACCTACCACGCCGATCTCGACTCCACCGGCCACGCCCGCGGCCCGGCCGCGCGGGCCTGGCGCTACGAGCTGGCCAATGTCGACCGGATCGCCGCCGAGCTCGCGGCCGTGCTGCCCCCGCGCTCGGCGCTGATCGTCACCGCCGACCACGGGATGGTCGAGCTGGTGGATCGCGTCGACTTCGGCACCCACCCGTACCTGTCCGACGCTGTCGTGGCGCTGGCGGGCGAACCGCGCGCCCGCCCCGTCTACACCGAGGCGGGCGCGCTCGACCGGGTCGCCGACACCTGGCGCGGTGTGCTCGGCGATCGGTTCGTCGTGCGCACGCGCGCCGAGGCGATCGAGGCGGGCTGGTTCGGGCCGCGGGTCACCGCCGACGCGGCCGCCCGGATCGGCGATCTGGTCGTGCTGGCCACCGGGGACGCGGGCGTGATCCGCAGTACCACCGAGCCGATGCAGACGCTGATGATCGGCCACCACGGCTCGCTGACTCCCGAGGAAGTGCTGGTTCCGCTGCGGATCCACCGCGGCTGAGACCCACCGCTTACGCTGTAGCCGACTCGGTGCGCACGGGCGCACAGCGGACCCTCCAGGAGGAACCATGCACGCCAGCACCCGAACCGGCGCCGTCGCGGTGGGCGTGGCCGTGCTGGCTGCCCTCACCGGCGGGTGCGCCGAGGTGGAGCGCGTCCTCAACCAGGGCGGCGAGACCAGTTGCCGCGACTACGTCAACCAGGACGCCGACACCAAGCGGATCACCATCACCAAGGCGATCAAACAGCGCAACGGCACCGACAACGAGCCCGCGGGCACCCTGGTCGACTCGATGATCGTGCAGGTCGATCTGCTGTGCGCGGGCCAGCGCAATGTCGACACCCCGATCAAGAACGCCGACATCGCCGGGCTGTTCCTCAACAAGTAGCCCCACCGCTCGCGGGGACCGGATGTCCTGCCGCAAACGGTGTGCGCCGGGGTGGCGCACCTGATAAACAGGAAGCGCCACACCGGTTCTCATCGCGGACCGGTGCGTCACCGACGAGCAGGGAGTGAACGTGGGCGCACACGACGACCCGATCGCCGGACCGTCCAGGCCCGAACGGCTCTCGGACTACCGTGGCGCCCTGGAGAAGCAGTGGAACCGGCTCGCGGCGCCCTCGCGGCCGATGCGGCTGCCCCGCGATACCGGCCCGGTGCGCACCGAGGTCGCCGAATCCTGGCAGCGCTCCCTGCACACCGTCGACCCCGGCCAGACCGTCGCCCCCGGCTTCAACGACATCAGCGACCGCTGGTCGGAGTCTCCGCTGCGCAGGCCGGTCACCGAGCTCGCGGGCCAATTGCGGGGCATGGCCGAGGAATCCGGTTATCTGGCGGTGGTCAGCGACGAATCGGGCACCATCCTGTGGACCGCGGGTGACCGCATGCTGCGCCGCCAGGGCGAGAAGGTGAACTTCGCGCCCGGCGGGGTGTGGGACGAGAGCCACATGGGCACGAACGGATTGTCGCTGGCGCTGCACGACGACAAGGCCGTCACCGTGTTCTCCGCCGAACACCTCGTCGCGGCCCTGCACGGCTGGGTCTGCTATTCCGCGCCCATCCACGGCCCCGACGGCAGGCAGGTGGGTGTGCTGGACCTGTCCTCCACCTGGGAGCGCTCGCATCCGATGGTGATGACCTCGGTGCGGGCCCTGGTCACCGCGGTGGAGACCATGCTGCGCGCCGAGGCGCCCGCGCCCGCGCCGGGGGTGCGGCTCGAATGTCTCGGCGCCGCACGGCTGTTGCGCGACGGCAGACCCGTCCCGCTGCCGCCCCGCCAGCTCGAGATCCTGGCCCTGCTGGCGCTGGAACCGGAGGGCTACACACCCGAACAGCTGCACGCGGCGGTCTACGGCGACCGCGGCGTCTCGCTCAACACCCTCAAAGCCGATGTCTCGCACCTGCGCCGGGCCACCCGCGGCGAGATCGCCAACCGCCGCTACATGCTCACCGGCGCCATCTCCTGCGACGCGGTCGACCTGCTCGCCGCCATCGAGGGCGGCGACCTCACCTCGGCGCTGTGGCTGTATCGCGGGCCGCTGCTGCCCGGCTCGGATCTGCCCGGCGTGGAGCAGTGGCGCGCGCACCTCGATGTCGGCATCCGCAACGCGGTGCTCACCAGCGACCGGCCCGAGCACGCGGTGGCCTTCGGCCAGCGCTGCCCGGGCGACATCGCCATCCACGAACACGCCCTGCGGCTGCTGCCCCGCGACGATGTCCGCCGGGCCGTCGTCACCGCCCGGCTCTACACCGCTCGCCAGTCCTGACCTGCGACGACAGCGTCACCAACCTCGTACCAACCTTCGCCGACCATAGTGTGAGCCACCACGCACAGGTCGCGAGGAGCGAGGCGCATGATCTACGGCAAGCCCGGATCGGATACCGGCATAGTCAGCTATGCCGCCCGATACGACAACTTCATCGGAGGCGACTGGCTCGCCCCCGTCGAAGGCCGGTACTTCGACAACACCTCCCCGGTGGACGGCGAGACCTTCTGCGCCGTCGCCCGTTCCACCGCCGCCGACATCGACCGCGCGGTCGAGGCCGCCCACCACGCCCGCGTGGGCTGGGCCGCGACCTCGGTCACCGCACGCGCCGACATCCTGCTCACGATCGCCGACCGGCTCGAGAACAGCGCCGAACCGCTCGCCGTGGCCGAGACCTGGGACAACGGCAAACCCGTCCGCGAGACCCTCGCCGTGGACCTGCCGCTGGCCGTGGACCGGTTCCGCGCCTTCGCCGGCGCGCTGCGCGCCCAGGCGGGCGGGATCTCCCCGATCGACGACGACACCGTCGCCTACCACTTCCCCGAGCCGCTCGGCGTGGTCGGCCTGATCCTGCCCTGGACCTCCCCGATCCTGCTGGCCGCGGCCAAGATCGCGCCCGCGCTGGCCGCGGGCAACTGCGTGGTCGTCAAGCCCGCCGAGCAGACCCCGGCCTCGCTGCTGCTGATCGTGGAGCTGATCGCGGACCTGCTGCCGCCGGGAGTGCTCAACGTGGTCAACGGTTTCGGGCTCGAGGCGGGCAGACCGCTGGCGCGCGACCCGCGGGTGGGCAAGATCGCGTTCACCGGCGAGTCCGCCACCGCGCGCCTGATCCTGCGTGACACCGGGGACAATCTCGTCCCGGTGTCGCTCGAACTGGGGGGCAAGAGCCCCAACATCTTCCTGCCGGATGTCATGGCCGCCGACGACGACTATCTCGACAAGGCCGTCGAAGGGTTCGTGATGTTCGCCCTGAACCAGGGCGAGGTGTGCACGTGCCCGTCACGCGCGCTGATCCATTCGTCGATCTACGACGAGTTCCTCGCCCGCTGCATCGCCCGCACCGAGGCCGTCGTGTCCGGTCATCCGCTCGACACCGAGACGATGATCGGCGCGCAGACCGGCAACGATCAATACGAGAGGATCCTGTCCTACCTGGACATCGGCAGAGCCGAAGGCGCCCGCGTGCTGACTGGAGGGGAAGCACGCAAGGTCGACGGACTGCCCGGTGGGTACTACATCGAACCCACGATCTTCGAGGGTGTGAACACGATGCGGATCTTCCAGGAGGAGATCGTCGGACCGGTCGTCGCGGTCACCCGCTTCGACACGGCCGACGACGCGATCCGTCTCGCCAACGACACCCGCCACAGCCTCGGTGCGGGGATCTGGACCCGCGACCTGACCACCGCCCACCGGCTCGCCCGCGGGCTGGACGCGCGCCAGATCTGGACGAACTGCTCGCACACCCATCCGGCGCACGCCGCCGGCGAACACCACACCACGACCCTCGGCCACTACCAGCAGACCAAGAACCTGCTGGTGAGCTACTCGACGACGAAACTCGGGATGTTCTGATGCAGAACCGGATACACCGTGTGGAGATCACCGAACGCGCCCAGACCCTGCTCCGGCGGCTCATCGAGGACAACGGTCCCGTGCTGTTCCGCCAGGCGGGCGAATGCCGCGACGACAATCTCACCCCGGTGTGCCTATCGGCCAAACAGTTCCCGATCGAGAAGGACGACGTGCTGCTGGGCCGGTTGAGCTGGCACACCGAGTTCTGGATCAGCCCTGAGCAATTCGAATGCTGGAAGGGCACCCACCTCACCGTGGACGCGGTGCGCGGCCAGGCCGGCACCGACTCGCTCGAAGCCGGTGCGGGCATGCGGTTCGTGCTGCGCGCCCGCAGGCTCACCGACGCGGAGAACGCGGCGCTGGCCGCCGGACCGCCCCCACGCACGGGCGCCGACCGCACGCTGTAGCGGCGCCCCCTCGACCTGACCTGGCGGGATCTTCCCGGTACCGCCAGGCCACGGCGAGCCCCCGCCGACTGGGCCAGCGAGGCTCAGCCGGCGGGGCGCGCTCGCCGTACCCGCACATAGCAAAATCGTTCCGCCGCAATCCAAATCACATCCCGCTCAGCGAGACACGCACGACAGATCTGCAACGATTCCGTTACGTTATGGCGATGTTCTTAGCGAGACTCGGTGTTCGCACCCGGATTCTGGCGATCGCTCTTGTACCCAGTCTGACCCTGGTGGTGGTCGGCGTCGGTACGGCGGGCTATCTCGTCGAAGAGAGCAACAAGGCCAAGACCTGGGCCTCGGAGATGGAAGCCGCGGGACCCTTCACCCGCGAGCTGATCGAATCGGTACAGTCCGAACGCCAGCTCACCCTGGCCCATCTCGCCGGGGACGAGACCGCGGCCACCGCGCTCCCGCCCGCCCGCGCGCGCCTCGACGCCGCCTTCAAGGCGCTCATCGACATCTCCGAGGGCATCCGCGAAGTCGACGATTCCGAGATCGGTGACGACAAGGGCGGTTTCGCCACCCTCGGCACGCATCTGAGCGGTGTCCGCGGTGGCGCCGACGCCCGGATGCTCCCCCCGGCCGACGCCTACACCTTCTACAACCGGCTGCTCGACGTGTTCACCCAGGGCACCAAGGTCGCCGAGCGCGCGGCCCCCGACGCCGTCGTGGCATCCGGTGTGGCCGAGGGCCTGCGCGTGCTCAACACCGCGGAGTCGATGTCGCGCAGCAACGCGCTGGGCCTGTCGCTGGTGGCCACCGAGGGCGCGTCGGGTATCCCGCTCGAGGAGTTCACCCGCCAGAGCGGCTTCTACCACAACGAAGTCGCCAACATCACCGCCGAGCTCACCGAGGCGCAGCGCACCGCGCTGGCCGCGCTGACCTCCTCGGCGGCCTGGCAGCAGCTCGGCGAGATGGAGAACGCGATCGCCCAGCGGTACGCGGCCCTGTCGGCCGCCTCCGCCGCCGGTGCCAGGCAGCCCACGCTCGCCCCGCTGCCGTTCACCACCGCCGAATGGCAGACCGCCGCGGCCGAGGTGAACCGCGGCCTGCTCGACGCCTACACCGGCCACAACCGCGAGGTGCAGCGCCTGGCCCAGGACACCGCGCGCCGCGCCGAGGTCAACGCCGCGCTCGCCGGTGGCGGTGTGCTCGCGCTGACCGTGCTGGTGCTGCTCATCGCGGTGATCCTGGCCAACCGGATCATCCGCCGGCTGCGCAGGCTGCGCACCGAGACCCTGGCACTGGCCGACGAACAGCTGCCCGCCACCATGCGCACCCTGCGCGAGGGCGGCGACATCGACGCCGCCGAGACCACCCCGACGCTGGACTTCGGCCACGACGAGATCGGCCAGGTGGCCAAGGCTTTCGAGCACGCCGCCTCGGCCGCGTTGCGCGCCGCCGTCGACGAGGCCCGCACCCGCGAGGGCGTGCGCGCGGTGTTCCTCAACATCGCCCACCGCAGCCAGATCGTGGTGCACCGCCAGCTCGAGATCCTCGACGAAGCCGAACGGCGCCAGGAGGACCCGGCGCTGCTCGAGACGCTGTTCCGCCTCGATCACCTGGCCACCCGCGAACGCCGCAACGCCGAGAACCTGATCATCCTGGGCGGTGGCCGTCCGGGTCGTCAGTGGCGCAACCCGATTCCGGTGATGGACGTGGTGCGCTCGGCCATCGGCGAGACCCTCGACTACGCGCGGGTGCGCGTCACCAAGCTGCCCGAGGTGAACGTGGTGGGCACCGTGGTGGCCGACCTCGTGCACCTGCTCGCCGAGCTGGTCGACAACGCGACCGCGTTCTCCCCGCCGCAGTCGCGCGTGGAGGCGGGCGGCAACATCGTCGGCAAGGGCGTGGTCATCGAGATCACCGACCAGGGCATGGGCATGAGCGCCGAGGACCTGGCCCGCTACAACGACATGCTGGCCGATCCGCCGGACTTCGGTGTCGGCACGCTGTCCTCGGACTCGCGCCTTGGCCTGTTCGTGGTCGCGCGCCTGTCCACCGCGCACGGGGTCTCGGTGCGCCTGAGCGAATCCGACTACGGCGGCATCCGCGCCATCGTGCTCATCCCGCAGCAGCTGCTGGCCGGGGAGGCCGACCCCTCGACCCTGCCGCCCGCGATGACCGGCCCGCTGCGCCGTGGCCTGCCGCCCGCCCCGGAACCGGCACCGGTGGTGGCCGCCATCGAACCGGCGCCCGCGCCGGTGGCGACCCTGGTCGCCGAGCCGCCCACCCCGCCGCGACCGATGGCACCCGCCCCGGAAGCGCCTGCCGCGCAGCAGCATCCCGGCGACGAGCGGCCCGCGCTGCCGCGCCGCAACCGGCAGGCCAATATCGCCCCCGAACTCACCGAGCCCGCCGCCGAGGCGCCCCGGGCGCCGGAGCGGCCGCGATCGGCCGAACAGGCGCGCGACATCATGTCGGCGATCGAGAACGGCACCCGTCAGGGCCGTAAACCCCTGACGGAATCGAATCAGGACGAACAGGAAGGCTGAGGTGAACTCTTCCCACCCAGGTGATCTCAACTGGTTGCTCGACGATCTCGTCGACCGGCTGGCGGGGGTCCGCTACGCGGTCGTGCTGTCCACCGACGGGCTGCTGCTCGGTCGCTCCTCGCAGATGAAGCGCGAGGACGCCGAACATTTCGCCGCCATGTCGTCGACCCTGTACGGGTTGGCGCGCAGCGCGGGCAGCCGGTTCGACGGCGGCGGTGTGCGGCAAGCGGTGATCGAACTCGATCGCGCCGTCCTGTTCGTCACCTCCGCCGGTGACAACGCCTGCTTGGCCCTGCAGGCCACCGAGTCGGCGAATCTCGGCATGGTCGCCTACGAAATGAACCTCACCGTGCAGCGGGTCGGCAACTACCTGTCGACCGAACCGCGGCACGGTCTGGCCGAGCTCTAGGACGCGGCACCATGACTCGACTCGGCGATCCGTGGTTCGACGACGCGGCCGGACCTCTCGTCCGGCCGTACGCGGTGACCCGCGGCCGGACCATGGGTGCGGCGCACGATCTGGACATGCTCACGGTGGTGGTGGCGGTGCATCCCGCCCCCACTCTGCGACGCCCGGAACCCGAGTACGCGACGATCGCACAGCTGTGCAAGCGTCCGCAGTCGGTGGCCGAGGTCTCGGCCGTGCTGAAACTTCCTCTGGCGGTGACCAAGATCCTCGTCGGTGATCTCATCGGCGAGGGGCACCTCATCTTCCGGGCTCCGGTACAGGCCGAGGCCGGTGCCGGTGACCTCAACGTATTGCGAGCGGTTCTGGATGGCATCCGAAAACTTTGACCCGACGTCCGCGGGGGGCCAGCACCTGGCCGCCTCGGTCAAGATCCTCATCGCCGGCGGCTTCGGCGTCGGCAAGACCACCATGGTCTCCTCGATCAGCGAGATCGCCCCGTTGCGCACCGAGGAGCTGATCACCGAGGTCAGCTCCGGTGTCGACGACCTGTCGGGGGTGGAGCAGAAGCACACGACCACCGTCGCGCTGGACTTCGGCCGTATCACCATCGACCGGGATCTGGTGCTGTACCTGTTCGGTACCCCCGGCCAGGACCGGTTCTGGTTCCTGTGGGACGAGCTGTGCCGCGGCGCGCTCGGCGCGATCGTGCTGGCCGACACCCGGCGGCTGAGCAATTCCTTCGCGGCCGTGGACTTCTTCGAACGGCGGGGGCTGCCGTTCCTGATCGCGGTGAACTGCTTCGACGGTGCCCCGCGCTACACCGTCGACGAAGTGCGCGACGCGCTCGACCTGGATCCCAACACCCCGGTGATCCTGTGCGACGCGCGCGACCGGCCGTCCGCCAAGGCGGTACTCACCCACCTCGTGGAGTACCTCATCGACCGCGCCACCCGGACTCCGGTCACCACCTAGTACCCGGCGGGGCATACCCGAAAACCCTCCTGCTCCGCGACGATGCGGGACAGGAGGGTCGACGTGTGTCCGGAGTCAGGCCGGATCGGGCGCGGCCACGGCGTGTTCGGCGGCGCGGCTGGTCTTCTCCCAGGCCGACCAGTCGGCCATCTTGGCGCGGGCGAGGTCGAAGGCCAGGTCGTAGACCATGTCGCCGAGCAGCAGGCGCAGCGGCGGGTTGTCGCTGCCGACCAGCGTGAGCAGGGCTTCGGCGGCCAGGCTCGGGGCGCTGTCGACGGAACCCTCCGCCCACTGGGCCTCGAGCTGGGCGCGCAGCGGGGCGTACGCCTCGATCGGGGTGGTGTTGCGCATGGCCGAGTACAGCTCGGTCCAGTAGCCGCCGGGCTGCAGGATGCTCACGCGCACACCGAAATCGGCGGCCTCCCTGGCCAGCGCCTCGCTCATGCCCTCGAGCGCGAACTTGCTGGCCGCGTACATGCCCGAGAGCGGGAACCCGGCCAGGCCGCCGATGCTCGACACCTGCACGATGTGCCCGGACCCCTGCCTGCGCAGGTGCGGTAGCACGGCCTGGCTCACCCACAGCGCACCGAAGAAGTTCACCTCCATCTGTTCGCGGGCCTCGGCTTCGGTGAACTCCTCGATCATGCCCATCGACAGGGTGCCCGCGTTGTTCACGACGATGTCGAGGGTGCCGAAGTGGGCGACCGCGGCGTCGACGGCGGTGACGACGGCGGCGCGGTCGGTGACGTCGAGGACCAGTGGCAGCACCCGGCCGGGGTGCGCGGCGGCGAGCTCGTCGAGGGCCGAGCCGGTGCGCGCGGCCGCGGCGACCCGGTCGCCCGCGGCCAGAGCGGCCTCGGCGAAGGCGCGACCGAGGCCGCGGCTGGCGCCGGTGATGAACCAGGTACGGGGGGCGGCGGTGCGCATGGCGACTCCTTATCTAGACGAGACGGTCCGTCTCGTTCATGACTCATAGTGTGCACCGCGTCGCCTCGGCTGTCAAGACGCAACGTCTCGTTTTATTTCCGGCCGGTCAGGCCGGGGAGATCACCGCAGCAGCCCCGCCGCGGCGAGGTCGTCGAAGAGCAGCTGATCGACCGGCGGCACCAGATCGCGATCGGCCGCGCCGAACCAGGCCAGGGCCTCGATCTCGCTGCTCGCGGTCAGTACGCCGCGATAGTCCGCGGTGTAACAGGCCATCCGGACCACCGTGCCGTCGTGCCCGGGTACCGCCGCCTCGTAGGTCCCCACGTGCACAGCGCTGTCGGGCGCCAGCTCGACAGCCAGCTCCTCGGACACCTCCCGCACCAGCGTCTCCAGGTCGGTCTCGGCCCCTTCCCGCTTCCCACCCGGAATGAAGAACACATCCTTCCCCCGCGGCCGCCCACACAGAATCCGCCCGTCCTCGATGAGGACCCAGGCCACCGTATCGATCAACACCACCGAGGAAGAAGCCACACCCGCAGCCTAGCCCTGCCAGAACCTGTTCCTGTCGGCGCGTTCTGGAATGCTCACGCCCATGACTTCGAGCCCCGCGCCGGACCTGTCCACCGCCCACCGGTTCACCTCGGTCACCGGCGCGGGATCACTCGCCCTGTGGGACCCCGCCGGTTTCACCCATATCGTCGACAGCGACATCTGGGAACTGGAACTCATCGATGACGAACCGGTGACCGAGGCAGAATCGAAGAGGTCGGCGCACTCCCCGGCGAGCCGAGCCTGCCCGACAGCGCGCCCGTCGAGATCGCGCTGCCCGCAGGCGACTACGCCGTGACAGTCCACCTGCTGGCTTGGGAGCAGGAGCTGGGCGCAGTGGACGAACAGGGACACGCCACCCCGGACGCGCTGCCGGATTTCGTCGTCGTGATCGCCCCCGCGTCCGGAGGCCCCTACCGAACCGAGGTCGTCACCTTCGACGAGGTCTGATCTGCCGGATCGCCGACGGGCGGCCCGGGAGCGGACGGACTCACGGCAGGGCGGGTTCCCTGATCGCACTGAGGAATTCGTCGATCGCCCTGCGAACCGCGGGCACCGATGGGCGCGGATCATCCCAGCGCCACTCGACCGCCATACTCGGGCGCACATCGATCTCCCGTCGGCTGTGGCCGTTCAGCCAGTCCCGCAACCCGGCCAGCTCACCGGCGGCGATGAACCCACTGTCGACGAGCCAGTGCCCGAATGCCGGGTCCGCGACCAACTCCCGGGACTTGCGCCCAGCCGACCCGAGATCCCGCATCCAGTGGCCGGCGTAGTCGAATCCGCTGATCCGCATCGTGGGATACCAGCGTTGAAGAGGCGGACAGCGAAAGTAGGCGAGATGCAGATTCGCACGCACGCGCCAGCCTCTGTCGGCCAAGGCGAGCAACCCGTCGACCGCCGCGGGATTCCCATAGAAATGGCTGTATTGGGGTTTGAGTTCACCGATCCATGTCCCCAGGATCACGGTGTCGCGCTCGACCCACATGCTCATCCGCTGCGCCGCGGTGACGCCATGAGCGAACTCGACCGTCGCGTAGATCTCGTGCTCCCGACCGGGGCCGCCGACCGCACGTTCGAGAATCGACCGCAGCTCACCTCGATCGGCAACCCTTCGCATCAGCGGAGTGTAGCTCCGGCACGGCGCAATTCGGACAGAACCGGGGTGCGGGGTTCAGTGGCCGGGGAGGGCGCAGGTGGTGTCGAGGCCGAGGACTCGGTTGAGGCGGCCGAAGGCGAGCCAGGAGCCGATGCTCATGCTGAGTTCCACTACTTCGGGTTGGGTGTAGTGGGCGAGCATTCTGGTCCAGAATTCGTCGTCGAGGGCGTGGTGGTCGGTGGCGTAGCGTTCGGCGTATTCGGCGGCGAGGCGGGTGCGCTCGTCGAAGCGGTCGGTGTCGCGCCAGTGGGTGACCGCGTCGGCGAACTCCGCTTCGACCTTCGCGCCGTCGCGTTCGGTGCGCCAGTCCTGGCAGAACAGGCAGCCGTTGATCTGCGCGATCCGCAGGCGGGCGGCCTCGAATTCGCGCAGGCCGAGGGTGGAGTGTTCGTAGACCGACAGCGAGAACGCGGCGGCGGCGACCCCGATGCCGGGCACCATCTCGCCCCAGACGTAACCGATCGGGTCCTTGCCCTGGGGGACGTCGATGATCATGGTGTCTTCCTTCCGAGTTTGCCGACCGCGGCGCGCAGCGGCACATCGAGTGCGTCGTAGAGGCCGGGTTCGGCCGCCACCAGCCAGTCGATCGCGTTGACCAATCGGCCCACCGCCGTGGCGTTTCCGCCCGCCGCGCGATTGCCGCCCTCGTCGGAGGCCTCGATGCTGACCTCGATGCGCGGCCGCCCCTCGATGATCACGCGGTGCGCGCCGTCGCCGTCGGGCGGTGTCGGCCAGTCCGGCGCGCAATCGGCGTGGATGCGCGTGACGTGCTCGATCACGATGCGCGGCTCACCGTCGACGATGCCCTGCACCTCGAACCGCACCGCCCCCTGTGTGCCCGCCGCGAACTCCCCCATCTGCACCGTCTGCACCGTCGCATCGAGTGCACGCCGGTCCAGGGTCTCGCGGATCTCGTCGAGTTCGACGCCGAGGGCCCTGGCCATGAGCCGGATCTGGCCGCCCCACACCATGGTCGGCACCGAGGGCAGCAGCATCGGCGGCTGGTAGTCCATCGGCTGGCCCATGCCGACCAGATACCGCACCGAGTCGGGCTGGTCGTAGGTGCAGTAGTCGAAGATCTCCTGGCAGCGCACCACGTCGATGCTGCCGCCGACGCCGCTGATCAACAGCGGCAGGATGTCGTTGCCCCACCCGGGATCGACGCCGGAGACGAACAGCGAGCCGCCGCCCTCGGCGATCGCGGCCAGCACCGGATCGCGGATCTCGGCGGGGGCGTTGCGCGGGTCGTAGAGGGCGTAGAGCGCGGGGGTGACGACGACGGCGCCCGCGCGGATGGCCCGGACGATGTCGGCGAGCGCGTCGTCGGGGCGGATGTCCCCGGAGGCGGCGTAGACGACCGCGGCGGGCGCGGTGGCCAGCAGCGCGTCGATGTCCCCGGTGGCCCGCACCCCCAGCTCGGTGTCGAGGCCGGCCAGCGTGCCCGCGTCGCGGCCGATCTTGTCCGGGTTGTGGACCAGCACACCCGTCAGCTCCAGCGCAGGATGGGCAGCCACGGCTCTGATGGCCGCACGGCCCACATTGCCGGTGCCCCAGACGATCGTGGGGATCATCGCGCGAGCGTAGCAAGCGCTTGGTTCGGTGTCCGGAATATCCGGAATTCGGGCCTCCGGTACACCGATGACGTGACTGTGCGTCACGCACAAACCGGCCGGAGTCAGAATGTCCGGGTCAGCACCTGCGGGTGCCAGCGGCAGACACCGAGGGCGAAGCGGATGTCGAAGGTGTCGGTGTCGACGGCGATGCCGTACCGCCCGGTGACCTGCTGGATGCGGTACTGGACGGTATTGCGGTGGACGTCGAGCACCCGCGCGGTGCGTGAGTAGCTCCTGGACTCGGCGAGGAACACGTCGAGGGTGTGACGCAGCAGGGCCATTTTCGTGGTGTCGCGGGCCAGCGGGCCCAGGATGCGCTCGACGACGCCGGTGAGCTCGCCGGTGTCGTCGACGAGCAGGGCGAAGGGCGCGACGGCGTCGAAGTCCACGACCGACGGGGCACCCGGCCCGGCGGACACGGCCAGCGCCTTGGCCCTGGCCGCTCCGCGCGCCGAGTAGCGGAAGCCGGGAACGCCGTCGCCGGGTGGACCGAGGGCCACCCGCACCGGCAACTCGGCCTCGGCGATCGTCGCGGCGATCGCGGAGATGTCGACCGGTCCGCCGACCGGCAGCCACAGACGCAGATCGCGCGCGCCGGTCGCCGAGGCGAGTTCGGTGCCACCCGCGCCGAGCCGGGTCGAGAGCATCTCGCGCGCCTGTTCGAGCGCCCGCACGGCCTCGGGCCCCGGCGTGGCGGGAGCCGCCCAGAGTTCGGCCGCCAGGTGCCGCTGGTCCAGGCGGTAGCCGAGCGCGGTCTCGGCCGTGGTGACGTCGATCTCGCCGTCGCCGTCGAGCAGCCGGGCGATCCACTGCTGACGGGCGGCCTGGCGGCTGCTGAGCCAGCGATCGCGTTCGGTCTCGTAGATCCGGCCCATCGAGGAGTTGAGCCGGTCCAGATAGGTGCCCGCGAAGGCGAGCAGCTCGGCGACCCGGGTGGCCTGTTCGCGGCCGGGCACGGCGAGGATCACCCCGATGGCGGCGTCGAGCAGCCGGTACTGACCGATCCCGTAGGCGCGCAGCAGGGCGGTCAGTGGCACTCCGCGGCGGGCCAGCCGCTGGGCGTAGGCGGCCGCGGCGGCAGGCGGGGCGACGGTGGCGGGGTCGATGTTGTTGGCCAGGACGTACTGCACCAGGCTCACGTTCTCGGCGATGCTGGCGGCACGCATCTCGGCCAGGTCGAAGGCCAGGTCACGGACCGAGATCAACTCCTCGGTGGCCCGGATCAGGTCCTCGGTGAGGCCGGCGGTCAGCGGGCCGAGCGCCTGGCCGACCCACACCAGCGATCCGTACGACGCCATCGCGCCCGCTCCCGTCCGTTGAACAAAAACCGTCCCCGTTATCGTGCCATCCGCACAAATTTCCGGCCTGGTTGGCACTCGGTGCCGCATAACAGACCGGTCGTGTGGTCGTGACACCCTGACCTGTGGTGTCATGGTCGCCGAATCCGGCCCGGGTTCGCCGATGGCGGCGCTGCCGCGGGCCCGCTGTGCAGAAGGATGTAGTACCCCGGATGAGTGAAGTTCGCCGTGCGCCGCGAGGTCGTGGAAACCGCAAGACGAGCGCACCGCTCTTCGCGCAACTGCTGACCGCGGCGGTCGACACCGCCGGGGACTCGGCGGCCCTGTGCTACTCCCCCGCCCACGGCGAACGGCGCACCCTCACCTACACCGAGCTCGACGAGTACTCCTCGCGGCTGGCTAGGGAGCTGATCGCGCGCGGGCTCGGGCCCGGTGACGTCGTGGCGCTGGGGTTCACGCGCTCGATCGAATCGGTGGCCGCGATCTGGGCCGTCGCCAAGACCGGTGCGGCCTATGTGCCCGTCGATCCGGGCCTGCCCGCGGAGCGGATCGCCTACCTGCTGGCCGATTCCGGGGCGCGATTCGGGCTCACCCGCGCGGCGCACCGGACGATGCTCGGCGAGTCGGTGACGTGGCTGACGATCGATACCGCGCCCGATCGCGAACTCGTCGCGGCCCGGCCCGCGCACCCGGTGTCGTATCTGGATCGGGTGCGGGTGCTCACCGATCAGCATCCGGCCTATGTCATCTACACCTCCGGGTCGACCGGCAGGCCCAAGGGTGTGGTGGTCACCCACACCGGTCTGGGCGCGCTGGTCACCGCCGCGCGGGAACGCTACGACGTGGGCCCGGGCGATCGGGTGCTGCACGTGTGCTCGCCGAACTTCGACGTCTCGGTCCTCGAACTGCTGGTGGCCTTCCAGGCCGGTGCGACGCTGGTGGTCTCGCCGCCGTCGGTGTTCGGCGGGCCCGAACTCGCGGCGCTGATACAGCGCGAGCGGGTCACCCACATGCTCATCACGCCCGCGGCGCTCGAGTCGGTGGATCCGCGGGGGCTGGACACGCTGCGGACCGTCGTCGTCGCCGGTGATGCGTTCGGGCCGACGCTGGTCGAGCGGTGGGCGGTCGGCGAGCGCGCCTTCTGCAACGGGTACGGCCCGACCGAGGCGACCGTGCTGGCCACCGGCAGCGCGCCGCTGCGGCCGGGCGAACCGGTCACCATCGGCGCCGCCTTCCCCGGCATCGGCGCGATGGTGCTGGACGCGCGGTTACGGCCGGTGCCGCCGGGGGTCGTCGGCGAGTTGTATCTGTCGGGTCCCGCGCTGGCGCAGAGCTATCTGGGCAGGCCGGGGCTGACGGCCGAGCGGTTCGTCGCCGCCCCGTTGGCCGCCGGGGCGCGCATGTACCGGACCGGTGATCTGGTGCGCCGCACCGGCGACGGCGAGCTGGAGTACCTGGGCCGCTCGGATTTCCAGGTGAAGATCCGCGGGTTCCGGGTCGAGCTCGGCGAGATCGACGCCGCCCTGACCGCCCACCCGGATCTCGACTACGCCGTCACCCTGGGGGTGACCGCCGATTCCGGCGCGACGGTGCTGGTGTCGTATGTGCTGGCCCGCGACGGTGTGCCGGTCGATACCGCGGCGGTGATCCGTTTCGCCGGCGCGGCGCTGCCCGGGCACATGGTGCCCACGCTGGTCGTGGTGCTCGACGAGCTCCCGTTGACGCCCAACGGCAAACTCGACCGCGCCGCGCTGCCCGCACCGGTGTTCGGCACCGCCGGATCGCGCGCCCCGCACGGGCCGGTGGAGACGCGCATCGCCGAGCTGTTCACGCAGATCCTGGGTGTGCGCGAGATCGGCGCCGAGGACTCGTTCTTCACCGCGGGCGGCGACAGCATCCTGTCCATCCAGCTGGTGACCCGCGCGCGAGCCGCCGGGATCGCCTTCACCCCGCAGCAGGTCTTCGAGCATCGCACCGTCGCCGGGCTGGCGCGGGTGGCCGAGCTCGGCACCGAATCGGCACCGACGCTCACGGAGCTGCCCGGCGGTGGCGTCGGCGAGATCCCGCTGACCCCGGTGCTGGCCGGTGCCCTCGCCCACGATCGGCTCCCGGGCCGGTTCAGCCAGCAGATGGTGCTCGCCCTGCCCGCCGGCATCGATCGCGCCGGACTGGAAGCCGTGCTCACCGCGCTGATCGATCACCACGATCTGCTGCGCGCGAGCCTGCGCCGGGTCGACGGGCGGTGGCGGCTGCACGTCCCCGCGCCGGGCACCGTGGCGGTCGGCGAGCTGCTCGTCCACCACGAGGTCGCCGCGGGGACGGACGCGGCCGGGCTGGCGGCGTTCGCCGGTCAGGCCATGGATTCGGCGCTCGCGCAGCTGGATCCGCGCTCGTCGCGGATGATCGCCTTCGGGTGGCTCTCGCGGCCCGACGGGCCGGGCGCGCTGGTCGTGGCGGCGCATCACGCGGTGATCGACGGCGTGTCCTGGCGCATCCTGCTGCCGGATCTGGTGGCGGCGTGGGCGCAGTACCGCGCGGGCGGGCCGATCGTGCTGCCGCCGGTGGGTACCTCGTTCCGCCGGTGGGCCCACGGGCTGGCCGACGCGGCGGCGGGGCGCCGGCCCGAACTCGACCACTGGCGCCGCACCCTGGCGGTCCCGGACCCGCTGCTGGGTGCCCGGCCGCTCGACCCCGCCGTCGACACGGCCGCGTCGGTGCGGACCTTCCACGTCGAGGTACCCGCCGACATCACCCACGCCCTGCTCACCGACCTGCCCGCCCGCTACCGGGCCGGTGCCGAGGACGGTCTGCTCGCCGCGCTGGCCCTGGCCACCCGCACCTGGCGGGCCCGCCGCGGCATCGACGCCGCCCCCACCCGGGTGCGGCTGGAAGGCCACGGGCGCGAGGAATCCGCGGTTCCCGGTGCCGATCTCACGCGCACGATCGGCTGGTTCACCAGCATGTACCCGGTCGCGCTCGATTTGGCCGGGATCGACACCGACGCCGCCTGGGACGGCGCGGCGGCCACGGCGGCGGTGGTCAAGGCGGTCAAGGAACAACTGCTGGCGGTGCCGCACAAGGGCATCGGCTTCGGCATGCTCCGGCACCTCGACACCGGCCGCGCCGGGGAGCTCGACGGCGCGCTGGGCCAGATCGGCTTCAACTATCTCGGCCGGATC
Organism: Nocardia sp. NPDC004415; assembly: GCF_053602435.1. Classification (NCBI taxonomy): domain Bacteria; kingdom Bacillati; phylum Actinomycetota; class Actinomycetes; order Mycobacteriales; family Nocardiaceae; genus Nocardia; species Nocardia sp. NPDC004415. The sequence goes on along the minus strand of NZ_JBSGDP010000044.1, from coordinate 18,302 downwards.
TCCGCCGGTGACGTACCGGACGCGTACACCGATCACAGCTGGCTGCCGACGACCGGCTGGGGCGAACCGCCCGCCGGCCAGGACCCCGCGCTGCCCGCCGCCGCCGTGATCGACATCAACGCCCTGGCCACCGGCCCCGCGACCGACCTGCGGCTGCGCGCCTCGTTCTCCTACGCGAGCGGAATCCTCGACGAGGCGGCGGTGCGGGAGCTGGCGGAGTGCTGGACGGCCGCGCTGACGGTTCTCGCCGATCACCTCCACCATCCCGCGGCGGGCGGGCTGACCCCCGCCGACGTGCCGCTCGTGTCTGTCGGCCAGGCCGAACTCGACGTCTGGCACGCCGACCGGCCCGGCCTGGTCGACGTCGTGCCGCCTGCCCCGTTGCAGCTCGGTCTGCTGTTCCTGGCCCAGATGTCCACGGCGGACCCGTATCTCGTCCAGCTGGCCGTGGAACTGGCCGGTGTGGTGGACACCGAACGGCTCCGCCGCGCCGCGCAGACGGTCCTCGACCGGCATGCGATCCTGCGCACCGCCTTCGGCACCAGCGCGGCGGGCACCCCGGTCGGTTTCGTGATCGACGGGGTGAGCGTGCCGTGGCGGGTCACCGAGACCACCGCGACCGAGCCCGTCGACCTGCTGGCCGCCGAGGCGCGGATCGGCTTCGATCTGTCGACCGCGCCCCTGCTGCGCTTCACCGTCTACCGCACGCCCGCCGGTGCCACGCATCTGCTGCTGACCGCGCACCACCTGCTCCTCGACGGCTGGTCGATGCCGTTGCTCGTGCGCGAACTGCTCGTCTGCTACGCCGCCGACGGCACCCCGGCCCTGCTCCCGCCGGTCCGGCCGTACCGCGACTACCTCGTCTGGCTCGCGCGCCAGGACCGCGAGGCCGCCCTGCGGGCCTGGGCGGATGCGCTGGCCGGGCACATCCCGACGCTGCTGGCCCCCGTCCTCGCCGCGCCCGCGGATCGGTCGGCCGGGTACGGCACCAGCACGGTCGAACTGTCGGCCGCCGAGGCCGAGGTGCTCGCCGCGTGCGCTGCCGCCCACGAGGTCACGGTCAACACGCTGTTCCAGACGGCGTGGGGTCTGGTGCTGGCGAGTGCGGTAGGCCGCGCGGACGTGGTGTTCGGCGCGGTCGTCTCGGGCCGTCCGCCCCAGCTCGACGGTGTCGACGCCATGGTGGGCCTGTTCGCCGACACCGTTCCGGTGCGGGTCACCGCGCACCCGGCCCTGTCGCTGCGGGCGCTGCTGGCCCGGGTGCAGGCCGCGCAGGTCGCCGTCCTCGACGGACATCACCTGGGGCTCACCGACATCCAGCGCGCCGCCGGTGCGGGCGAACTGTTCGACACGCTGCTGGCCTACGAGTCCTACCCCGTCGACACCGAGGGCCTGCGGGCCGCGCACGGCGCCCTCGACGGTCTCGAGATCGCCGGTGTCACCGCGGCCAATGCCACCCACTACCCGGTGGCTGTCGGTGTGGAGGTGGGCGACGGTATCCGCATCGGTCTCCAATACCGCCGCGACACCGTCGATTCCGCGATCGCCGACGCGCTGACGCAGCGACTCCGGACCGTCCTCGACGCCCTCACCCGGACCCCGGAACACACCACCGCCGCGCTGCTCGACACCCTGTCCCGTGGTGACGATCCCCTGGCCCGGATCACCCACTGGCGCAAGGTCCTCACCGACCTGCCCGACGACCTCGCTCTGCCCACCGATCGCCCGCGTCCGCGTACCCCGGTGACCACCGACGAACACGTCGCTGTCGATATCCCCGCCGATCTCGAGCACCACATCCGGCGGCTCGCCGAGGACACCGGCACCACCGTGCCCACGGTCGCCCACGTCGCCTTCGCCGCGCTGCTGGCGCGCCTCTCGGGTTCCGAGGACATCGCGATCGCCACACCGTCCCCCGAGAACGGGCAGACCCTGGTCCTGCGACTCGGTGTCCCCGGTGCGCGCCGCGTCGAGGACCTGCTCGGCGATGCCGCCGATGTCATCCACCAGGCCCGCACCCACCAGCATCTCTCGGCCATGGAATCGGCGGCCCTGCGTGGTCCGGATTCGCCGGCGCCGGTCATCCACGCACTGCTGCTGACCGATCCTCCCTGCGCCGCAAGCACACCCCCACACGCCAGCGGCCCCCTCGTTCCGGCGGACACGACCGCCGCGGGCAGACCCAGTGCGGCACCGACCAGTTCCCTCCAGGCCGAGCGCCCGGCACCAGTGGTCGACGCGGCACACTGCGCACTGGCCCTGACCGTACGGACGACCTCGACCGGCGAGATGTCCGCCGAACTGTCCTACGCCGCTGCCCTGTTCGACAGCTCCACGGCGACGACATTCGCGCAACGCCTCCTACGCCTGCTCGCGGCGATGACCGACCACCCGCGAACAGCGGTCGGCGACCTCCCGATCCTCGACGCGCCCGAAGCGGCGGCACTCACCGCTCGCACCCCGGACTCCGGCACCACCCCGGCACTGCTCCCCGACCTGCTGACCCAGGGTGTGTCCTTCGGCGCGGACCGGATCGCCATCCGCTACCAGGGCACCTCGATCACCTACGGCGAACTCGACACGCGCAGTACACAATTGGCCCGCGAACTCATCGTGCACGGGGTCGGTCCCGAAGTGCCGGTCGCCGTCGCCCTGCCCCGCTCCGCCGACCTGGTGACCGCCGCGCTGGCCATCGCCAAGGCCGGTGGCGTCTACGTACCGGTCGACCCGAACTATCCCGCCCAGCGGCTCCAGCACCTGATCACCGATTCCGGTGCGGCCCTCGGCATCACCACCACCGCGTACCGTCCGGCAGGCGAGATCACCTGGCTGGTCCTCGATGATCCCGCCGTCACGCGGGCCTGTGCCGCCCACCCGGGCACCCCGGTCACCGATGCCGACCGGGGTGCGCCGCTGCGCGCACAGCACCCGGCCTACGTCATCTACACCTCTGGGTCCACCGGTCTGCCCAAGGGCGTCACCGTCACCCACACGGGGCTGAGCAGCCTGCTCGCCGAGGCGATCCGGCGCTACGACCTCACCGCCGAGCACCGTTTCCTGCACATCTGCTCACCCAGTTTCGACCCGTCGGTCCTGGAATGGCTGTGCGCCTTCGGCACCGGCGCGACGCTGGTGATCGTGCCCGCCGAGATCGCCGGTGGCGTCGAACTCGCCGAGATCATGGCCGCCGAAGCCGTCACCCACGCGATCATCACCCCCGCCGTTCTCGGCACCCTGGACCCGGCGGGCCCGGCTGCCCTGGCCGTGGTCTCGGTCGGCGGTGACGTGACCACTCCCGAACTGCTCGCGGCCTGGCAGCCGGGCCGCCGCTATCTCAACGGCTACGGGCCGACCGAGACGACCATCATCTCCGCCTACGCCGAACTCACCGCCGGACAGCCCATCACCATCGGCGCACCGGTGCGCGACACCCACGCGCTGATCCTCGACGCCCGGCTGCACCCGGTGCCGCCCGGGGTCACCGGCGAGCTGTACCTGGCCGGTCCCGGACTGGCCCGCGGCTACCACGGACAGCCGGGCACGACCGCGGCGCGTTTCGTCGCCGATCCCTTCGGCCCGCCCGGCACCCGCCTGTACCGCACCGGCGATCTGGTGCGGTCGCGCCGCGACGGCGAGCTCGACTATCTCGGCCGTGCCGACACCCAGCTCAAGGTCCGCGGGTTCCGCATCGAACCGGGCGAGGTCGACGCCGTGCTCACCGCGCATCCCGAAGTCGCGAGGGCGGTGACCGTCGGACGTTCGACCGCGACCGGTGCCACCACCCTGGTGACCTATGTCGTCGCGGCAGCGGATCGTTCACCCGACCCGGCCGAGCTCGCCGGCTACGCGGCCCGGCACCTGCCCGCGCACCTGGTGCCCTCGGCGATCGTCGCGCTCGACGCGCTGCCACTGACCACCAACGGCAAACTCGACCGGGCCGCCCTCCCGGAGCCCGCCGTCACGACCGCGCCCACCCGTGCGCCGCGCGGCGAGCGGGAGACACTGCTGGCGGCCCTGTTCGCCCAGGTCCTCGGCGTGGACACGGTCGGCGTGGACGATTCATTCTTCGCGCTCGGCGGCGACAGCATCCTGTCGATCCAGCTGGTCTCGCTCGCCCGCGCGGCGGGCCTGGTCTTCAGCACGCGCGCGGTGTTCGAGCACCGCACCGTCGCGGCACTGGCCGCGATCGCCACCGTCGACGGCCCGGCGGTCACCACGCTCGCCGAACTGCCCGGCGGCGGCGTCGGCGACCTCACGCTGACACCGATCCTGGCCGAGTTCCTCGACAGCGGAACCAGCGACCGGTTCGCCCAGACGATGACCCTCGCCCTGCCCCTCGGGATCGACCGGCCCGGCCTGCTCGCCACGCTCGACGCCGTCCTGCGCCACCACGACATGTTGCGTTCCCGCCTGCGCCACGACGGCCGGGACTGGCGTTTCGAGACACTCGGCCCGGACACCGTTACCGCGGACAGCCTGGTCACCGAACTCGACGCGGGCGCGGCCACCGGCGCGGAGCTGGCCCGCCTCGGCACGGCCGCCCTCGATGCGGCGCTGGCCACGCTCGATCCGGCGGCGGGCCGCATGTTCGCCTGCACCTGGGTCCGCCGCGACGGGGCCCGCGACGTGCTCGCCGTCGCCGCGCACCACTACGCCATCGACGGAGTGTCCTGGCGCATCCTGCTGCCCGACCTCGTCCTGGCCTGGGCCCAGCACAGCGCCGGACAGCCGATCGCGCTCGCACCGGTGGGCACCTCGTTCCGCCGGTGGGCGCACGGGCTGGCGGGCGTCGACCGGCGCGCCGAACTCGGCTACTGGCGCGAGGTGCTCGCCGCACCCGACCCGCTGCTGGGCGACCGCGCCCTCGACCCGGCACTGGACACCGAATCGAGCCTGGGTTCGGTCACCGTGCGGGTCCCGGTCGAGGTGACCGAAGCGGTACTCACCACGTTGCCGGCGCAGTACCGCGCCGGTGCCGACCACGCCCTGCTCGCCGCGCTGGCCCTGTCCGTGCGCGAGTGGCGGGCGCGCCGCGGTGTCGACGCCGACACCGTGCGCCTGCGGGTCGAGAGCCACGGCCGCGAGGAAGACCTGCTGCCCGGCGCCGATCTGACCCGCACCGTCGGCTGGTTCACCAGCGTCCACCCGCAACTGCTCGACCTGACCGCGCTCACCACGAACACCGGCGATGCCCTCGCGACCACGCTGCGCGCCGTCAAGGAGCAACTGCGCGCGGTGCCCGGCAACGGCATCGGCTTCGGCCTGCTGCGCCGTCTCGACCCGGCGGCCACCGACCTGCGTGCCGGTGACCTCGGCCAGATCGGCTTCAACTACCTGGGCCGCGCGAGCACCGCCGCCCACCCCACCGGCGACGAATCCTGGCTGCCGACCGCCGATCTCGGCGATCTCACGGTCACCTACGACCCCGCCCTGCCCGCGCACGCCGTCGTCGACATCACCGCGATCACCGTCGGCACCGACGCCGGACCGCGCCTGCAAGCCGAATTCCGCTATGCCACCGGCATTCTCGACGAGGATTCGGTCCGCGAGCTGGCCGACACGTGGACGCGCACCCTCGCCGCCCTCGCCGAGCACACCCGGCATCCGGCGGCCGGTGGTCTCACCCCGTCGGACGTCCCGCTGGTGCGGGTCACGCAGACCGACCTCGACGGCTGGCGCACCCGCACACCGGATCTGGTGGAGGTCCTACCGCTCTCGCCGTTGCAGCAGTCGCTGCTGGCACTGGGGGAACTGCTCGACGAGTCGGTGCACGCCTATGTCATCCAGCTGGTCGCCGATCTCACCGGCCCGCTCGACCTCGCCCGGTTGCGCCGCGCCGCCGACACCGTCCTGGCGCGGCACGCGAATCTGCGGTCGGCCTTCGTCACCGCGGCCGACGGGACACCGGTGCAACTGGTGGCGGGGCAGGTGCCCGCGCCGCTGCGCGTCGTCGACGGCATCGCCGCGGCCGAGCTGCCCGCGCTGCTCGCCGACGACCAACGGGCCGGCTTCGATCCGGAATGCGCGCCGCTGCTGCGGTTCACGGTGTACAGCACCGGTTCCGGCAGGCACCATCTGGTGCTGACCGGGCATCACATCCTGCTCGACGGCTGGTCGATGCCCCTGCTGATGAAGGAACTGCTGGTCCTCTACGCGACCGACGGCGACCCGGCGGCGCTGCCCGCCGTGCGACCCTATCGCGACTACCTGGCCTGGCTCACCCGCCAGGACCGGGCGCTGGCCGAGCGGGCCTGGGCCGAGGTCCTCGCCGGGGTGCGCCCCACCGTGCTCGCGCCCGCGCTCCCCCGGCCGCGAGCCGGCGACAGCGGTTTCGGCCTGTGCGAGTTCGCTCTCGACACCGAACACACCGCCGCGCTCACCGCCCTCGCCACCACCACCGAGGTCACCGCGAACACCGTGTTCCAGACCGCGTGGGGGCTGGTCGTGGCCGCGACCGGCGGCGACACCGACATCGTCTTCGGCGCGACCGTGTCGGGCCGCCCGCCCCACCTCGACGGGGTCGGCGAGATGATCGGCCTGTTCGTGGACGCGGTCCCGGTGCGGGTCCGCGTCGAGGGCACCGCGGGCGAACTGCTGCGCGCGGTCCAGGCCGAACAGGCCGCGCTGCTGGATCACCACCATCTCGGGCTCGGCGCGATCCAGCGGGTGGCCGGGCTCGGTGAACTCTTCGACACCATGCTGGCCTTCGAGTCCTTCCCCGTGGATGTCGAGGGACTCCAGCGGGCCGGGGGCGCACTCGGTGAGCTGCGCATCGACGACCTGCGCGGCGCCGACCACACCCACTACCCGATCACCGTGCTGGTGTTCCTCGGCGCGCGGACCCGGGTGCAGCTCAAGTACCGCCGCGATCTCGTCACCGAGGCCGCCGCCCAGGCGGTGACCGACCGCCTGCGCACCGCGCTGGACGCACTGGTCACCACCCCGGACCACGCCGCGGCCCGGATCGTCGAACGGCTCGCGTCGGACCCGGCCGATCCGCTGACCCGCGCCCGGTTCTGGCAGCAGACCCTGGCCGACCCGCCCGCCCGTCTCGCGCTGGCTCCGGCGGTCGCCGCGGCTTCACCGCCCGCGGGCACGGATCGCGTCCGGACCCGGGTCACCCTCCCGCCTGCCGTGCGCCGGGATCTGTGCCTGCTCACCGAGTCCACCGGTGTCACCTGGTCGGCGCTGACCCGCTCGGCGCTGGCGGTCGTGCTGGCCCGCCTGACCGGCTCCGACGACATCCTCGTCACCACCTCCACCCCGCACCTGGTGGTCGTCCGCACGGCGATCGACCTCGACGAGCCCTTCACCGACCTGCTGGCCCGGGCTCACCGCGCCGAGTCCGCCGCGCTCGCGCACGCGGGCCTGCCGCTCGGCGACCTGACCGCGCCGGCCGGTCCCGGCGCCGTCACGAACCAGGTGAGCCTGGACATCGAGGAGCCCGCGGTGGCGGGCGAGCTCGCCCTGGTGGCACCCGAGGCGAGCCCGTCTCTCGAACTGTCCTGCGCCGCCGAGCTTTTCGACGACACCGCCGCCGCATTGTTCGGCAGGCGCCTGCTCACCGTGCTCACCGCGCTCGCGCGCGACCCGCACACGCCCGTCGGCGATCTGCCGCTGACCACGCGTGCCGAACACACGACCCTGCTCGCCCTCGGCGATGTCGCGGCTCCCCGCCCCACCGGTACCCTGCCCGAACTCCTCGTGCGCGGCACCGGCTACGGCCAGCACCGGATCGCGGTGCGCGACAACGGCCGCACCCACACCTACGGCACCCTCGACGCGGACTCCGCCCGGCTCGCCCGGGTCCTCGCCGCCGAGGGTGTCGGACCGGAAACCGTGGTCGCCGTGGCGATCCCGCGCTCCTACGATTCGCTGCTGGCGTTCTGGGCGGTGGCCAAGGCGGGCGGGGTGTACGTCCCGGTCGATCCGAACTATCCCGCCGACCGGGTCCGGCACATGCTCGACGACTCCGGCGCCACCCTGGTCCTCACCGTGGGCGCCAGGGCGAGCGCCCTGCCGGCGACGGCACGCGCCCTCGTGCTCGACGACCCGGCCGTGCGGGCGCGCGTCGCGGCCGAGTCGGCGACCCGCGTGCGCGACCGGGACCGGCGGGCACCGCTGAGCCTCGGCCATGCCGCCTATGTCATCTACACCTCCGGCTCCACCGGAAAACCCAAGGGCGTCACCGTCACCCACGCCGGGCTCGGCGCCCTGGTCGCGCACTCCGCCGCCCTGATGGACCTGCGCCACGACCACCGGATGCTGCACGTCTGCTCGCCGAGCTTCGACCAGTCGATCGAGGAGATCACCACCGCCTTCCATCGCGGCGCCACCCTGGTCGTCGCCCCGGCCGACACCGTCGGCGGCGACGAACTCGCCGACCTGCTGCGCGCGGAACTGGTGACCCACACGATCATCACCCCCGCCCTGCTGAGCACACTGAACCCCGCGAATCTCCCGGATCTCGTCTGTGTCTCCGCGGGCGGCGAGGCGACCACCGGCGAGCTGCTGGCCGCCTGGCAGCCCGGCCGCCGCTTCCTCAACGGCTACGGGCCCACCGAGGCGACGATCGGCGCGAGCTACGCACCACTGGACGCCGGCGCGCGCGTCACCATCGGCAGGCCGGTACCCGGGGTGCGGGCGATCGTGCTGGACGGGCGGCTGCGTCCGGTGCCGGTGGGTGTGACAGGTGAGCTGTATCTGGCCGGGCCCGCCCTGGCCCGCGGTTATCGGGGGCGTCCCGGTGCCACGGCCGAGCGTTTCGTCGCCGATCCCTGGACGCCCGGCGAGCGGATGTACCGCACCGGTGACCTGGTGCGCTGGGTGCCCGGCAGCGGCGGCCACGACCTGGAATACCTGGGGCGCGGCGACTTCCAGATCAAGATCCGTGGTTTCCGGATCGAGCCCGGCGAGGTCGACGCGGTGCTGCTGCGGCATCCGCGCATCGGGTTCGCGCTGAGTGTCGGCGCCACGAACCCGGCCGGGCAGACCGTGCTCGTCTCGTATGTGACCGGCCGGGAGCTCGACCCCGCCGCGGTGATCCGGTGGTCGGCGGCATTGCTGCCCGCGCATCTGGTCCCGGCGGCGGTGGTCGTGCTGGACCGGGTGCCGCTGTCGGCGGCGGGCAAGGTCGACCGGAGTGCGCTGCCCGCGCCGGTGTTCACCGCCCGCCCCTTCCGGGAGCCCGCGGCGGGCACCGAACGGCTGGTGGCCGAGGTCTTCGCCGAGCTGCTCGGCGTCGACCGGGTCGGTGCCGACGACGACTTCTTCGAACGCGGCGGCAACTCCCTGCTGGCCACCCGGGTAACCGCGCGGCTCGGTGCCGCCGTGGACCTGCGGATTCCGGTGCGGGTGCTCTTCGGCGCGCCGACCGTGGCCGCCTGCGCCCGCGAGATCACCCGGTTGACCAGGCAGGACCGCCGCCCCGCACTGAGGGCCAAGGCGCGGCCCGACCGGCTGCCGCTCTCGCCCGCGCAGCAGCGCATGTGGTTCCTCAACCGCTTCGACACCGGCACCGCCGCCTACAACATCCCGGTGGTGCTGCGGCTGTCCGGCGCGCTCGACACCGCGGCCATGCGGCTGGCCTTCGCCGATGTGGTGGCCCGGCACGAGATCCTGCGCACGGTGTATCCGGCCGTCGAGCACACGCCGACCCAGGTCGTGCTGCCCGTCGGCCATCCCGAGGTGCCCGGGCTCACCGTCGACGACACCACCGTCGACGTGAACGGTGCTGTCGCCCAGTTGATCTCGACCACCTTCGACGTGACGGCCGAGGTGCCGCTGCGGGCCGTCCTCTTCACCGCGGCACCCACCGAGTTCGTGCTCGCCCTGACGGTGCACCACATCGCCGCCGACGGGTTCTCCGGTGGACCGCTCACCCGCGACCTGGTGGCCGCCTACACCGCACGGGTCCGCGGCAATCCGCCCGCCTGGGCACCGTTGGCACTGCAATACGCCGACTACGCCCTCTGGCAGCAGGCGCTGCTGGGCGTCGACTCCGATCCGGACTCGCTCGGCGCCACCCAGATCGCGTACTGGCGCGAGGCACTGGCCGGGCTGCCCGATCAGCTGGAACTCCCCCGCGACCGGCCCCGCCCGGCGGTGCAGTCGTACGCGGGCGGCCGCGAACCGTTCACCCTCGACACCGCCACCCACGCCGCCCTGGCCGAACTGTCGCACGCGCACGGCGCGACCCTGTTCATGACCGTGCACACCGCGCTCGCGGTCGTGCTCGCCGGGCTGTCGGGCACCACCGACATCGCCCTGGGCACCCCGGTCGCGGGCCGCGGCGACGCGGTGCTCGACGATCTCATCGGCATGTTCGTCAATACCGTGGTCTTCCGCACCCGGGTCGACGGCACGGCGAGTTTCGCCGAACAGCTCGTCCGCCAGCGCGACGAGGACCTGCGGGCCTTCGCCCACGCCGACGTGCCGTTCGAGCGGCTCGTGGAGGTCCTCGACCCGGCCCGCTCCACCGCACGGCATCCGCTGTTCCAGGTGGGCCTGTCGTTCCAGAACCTCGCCGAGGTGCGCATGGAACTGCCCGGTGTCACCGTGGAATCGGTGGAACCGGACCGCGCGCTGTCGCAGTTCGACCTGCATCTGATCCTCGCCGACCGCTACACCGCCGACGGCGCACCGGCCGGGATCACCGGCTACTGCACCTACGCCACCGACCTGTTCGACCCGGCGACGGTGCGCGGGTTCCTGGACCGGCTCACCCGCTTCGTCACCGCGGTCCTCACCGAGCCCGGCGCACCGCTGCACACCGTCGACCTGCTCGCCCCGGCCGAACGGTCGACGATCCTGGACAGCTGGAATCGCACGGCGCGCCGGCGGGATACGGCGGCCACCCTGCCGTCGCTGCTGGCCGCCACGGTCGCGGCGGCTCCCGGCGCGAAGGCGCTGGTCACCGACTCGGTGACCTGGACTTACGCCGAGCTGGACGCGCGAGTCAACCGGCTGGCCCGGTACCTGGTGGCCGCGGGCGTAGGCCCGGAGACCCGGGTGGCCCTGGCCATGCGGCGCTCACCCGAGCTGGTGGTGGCCATGTACGCGGTCGCGGCCGCCGGCGCGGCCTATGTGCCGATCGACCCCGACCAGCCCGCCGTGCGCACCCGCTACATCCTCGACACCGCCGAGCCCGCGCTCGTCCTCACCGACGCCGCCACCGGATTCACGGCACCGACGGCGCGGATCGTGGTCGTCGACCGGCTCGATCTCTCGGCCTACCGCGACACCCCGCTCGACGACCACGACCGCAACGCCCCGCTGCGCCCGGGCAACACCGCCTATGTCATCTTCACCTCCGGATCGACCGGCCGCCCGAAGGGTGTGGCGGTGTCGCACGCCGCCATCGTCGATCAATTGCGCTGGAAGACAGCGGAATTCGGGCTCACCCGCCGTGACGCGGTCCTGCTGAAGACGGCGGCGACCTTCGACCTGTCGGTCTGGGAGTTCTGGTCGGCGGCGGTCTGCGGCGGGCGCCTGGTGCTGGCCGCGCCCGGCGGGCACCGCGACCCCGCCTATCTGGCCGACCTCACCGAACGCACCGGCGTCACCACCTTGCACGCGGTGCCCTCGATGCTCGACGCCCTGCTCACCGTGCGGATACCCGGCACCCTGCGCCGGATTCTCGCCATCGGCGAGGCCCTGCCCGCGGACCTGGCCCGTCGGGTCGCGGCGGCCGCGCCGCAGGTGGCGCTGTTCAATCTCTACGGGCCGACCGAGGCCGCGGTCTCGATCACCAGTCACCGGGTCACCGCCGCCGACACCGTGAGCGTGCCCATCGGCACGCCGGTCTGGAACAGCCGCGTCTACGTCCTGGACCGGTGGTTGCGCCCGGTACCCGTCGGTGTCCCGGGCGAGCTGTATCTGGCCGGAAGCCAGCTGGCCACCGGCTATCTGGGCCGCCCCGACCTCACCGCCGAACGGTTCGTCGCCGATCCATTCACTCCCGGCGGCCGTCTGTACCGCACCGGCGACCTGGCGGTCTGGACGGCCACGGGCGAGCTGGAATACCGGGGCCGCACCGACTTCCAGCTCAAGGTTCGGGGCTTCCGGATCGAGACCGGCGAGATCGACGCGGTGCTGACCGGACGGCCCGAGATCGCCGCCGCGGTGACCGTCGGACGGGAGAACCAGTCGGGCGCGACCGTGCTGGTGTCGTATGTCGTTGCCGCACAGGGACATCGGGTCGCGGCGGACGAGGTCGTCGCGGCCGCGGGCCGTGCCCTGCCCGCGCACATGGTGCCCGCCACCGTCGTGGTGCTCGACAGCCTCCCGCTGACCCCGCACGGCAAACTCGACCGCGCCGCCCTGCCCGCCCCCGACCTCGCCGCCCGCACCTATCGCGCACCCGGCTCGGCCGTCGAGCGGACGGTGTGCGAGGTCTTCGCCGAGGTCCTGCGCGTGGACCGGGTCGGCCTGGACGATCACTTCTTCGAACTCGGCGGCACCTCGCTCAGCGCCACCCGGCTGGCCGCCCAGCTCGGCACGGAGATGGCCGCCACCATCCCGGTCACCTGGATCTTCAGCGCGCCGACGCCCGCGGGTCTGCTCGCCGCCCTGCGCGCGGCGGGCGCCGACAGCGCGGGCACCGACGCGGCCTTCGAGGTCCTGCTCCCGCTGCGCACGACCGGCAGCCGGGAACCGCTGTTCTGCGTGCATCCGATCAGCGGTGTCGCCTGGTCCTTCGGCGGCCTGGCCGCCCACCTCGACCCCGACCGCCCGCTCTACGGATTGCAGTCCCCGGTGCTGAGTTCGGCCGAGCCGCTGCCGGATTCGATCGAGGAGTGGGCGCGCCTCTACGTCAAGCACCTGCGCGCGGTGCAGGCCGAGGGGCCGTATCACCTGCTGGGCTGGTCGCTGGGCGGGGTGCTCGCGCACGCCATGGCGGTGCAGTTGCAGGCCGAAGGCGAACAGGTCGCCCTGCTTGCCATGCTCGACAGCACGCTCACCTGCGCCGCACCCGCGCGCACCGGCGCCGCGAGCACCGCCGATCTGCTCGGCGGATTCGCCGGGGACATCGGCGATCTCGACGCGGCGGGCGATGTCAGCGAGCTGGCCCGGGCCCTGTCCGAGAGCACCACCCCGCTCGCGGGTCTCGGCCAGGAGCGCGTCGAACGTGTCCTCACCGCCGCGCTCGACGCGATCCCCCTCGACGCCGCCTACCGCCCCCGCCCCTTCGACGGCGACATCACCTTCTTCACCGCCACCGACGACGATCCCACCGGCACCATCGCCGCCGGGTCCTGGCGCACCGCCGTCACCGGCACCGTGCACAACCACGCCGTCCCCACCACACACTGGCGGATGACGGACCCGGCCGCGCTGGCGCGGATCGCCGCGGTCCTGCGGGAGGGCTGATCAGCCCCAGGTGGCCTGGTCGGGGACGCTGGAATCGAAGACGACATAGAAGAAGTGGCCCGGCGTGAGCTCGTTCATGTCGTGCCAGCGGCCCCACGGGTCGCGCTGGTAGTAGTTCTCCATGCCGGTCCCGTCGTCGTAGCAGACGATGCCGCCGGTACCGAAGGGGCTCCAGTAGACGTCGGTACCGGGGCGCGGGGCCTCCAGTGGGGTGCGGAACAGGTGGCCGCACGGCGTGATGACCGGGTCGTAGTAGCTGGGTTGGGCGGCGGCCAGGGGTGCCAGGCCGGTGACGGCGGCGGCGGAGATCGCGGCGGCGGCGAGGCCGGCGCGGACGGGGGAACGCGACATTTCTGCTCCTCACTGGGCGGAAAACGGTTCGCTGGTGTGTCGGGACCGGGCCGGAGATCGTTACCCGGGCTCACCGTACCGCCGCGGCACCACGAGGGCCGGAAAGATCCGACCGTGGTCGGATCTGTGGCGCGCGCCACCGGGCTAGCGTGAGACGCGGCGGTTCCGGCGACGAGGGGGAAAAACGGTGGAGAGCAAGACGATCGCGCGGCAGTGCAGCCTGTGCGAGGCGCACTGCGGGATTCTGGTCACGGTCGAGGACACGCGGGTCACCCGTATCGAGGGCAACCCCGACGACGTCCTCTCGCGCGGCTACCTCTGTCCCAAGGCCACCGCGCTGGGCGCGCTGCACCACGACCCCGACCGGCTGCGCACCCCCGTGCGCCGGGTCGGTGACACCTTCGAACCGATCGGCTGGGACGAGGCGTTCCGCGAGATCGGGCAGCGGCTGCGGGCCGTGCGCGCGGCACACGGGCCCAGCGCCATCGGCATGTACATGGGCAATCCGGCCGCGCACAGTTCCTCGGTGCTGTACGGGGCCGCGCTGCGGGTCGCGCTGCTGACCAGGAATTTCTTCTCGGCCTCGTCGGTCGACCAGTTCCCGCAGGAGTTCGTGGCGTGGCGGATGTTCGGCGCCAATGTGCTCATGCCGGTGACCGATATCGACCGCACCCAGCGCCTGGTGGTGCTCGGCGCCAACCCGGCGGTGTCCAACGGGTCGATCACCACCATGCCGGGCGCCAAACAGCGCATCAAGGATGTCCGCAAGCGCGGCGGCACGGTCGTCGTGATCGATCCGCGGCGCACCGAGACCGCCCGGCTGGCCGACGAGCACGTGGCCGTGCGGCCCGGCGGTGACCTGTACCTGCTGCTGGGGATGCTGCACGTCCTCGTCGCCGAGGGGCTGTGCGACGAGCGGGCCGTGCGGGCCCAGTGCGCGGGCTGGGACGACATCACCGCCCTGGTCGCCGACACGACACCGGAACGGATGGCCCCGCACGCGGGCGTCGACGCCGAGACCATCCGCCGCCTGGCCCGCGACCACGCCGCGGCCCCGTCGGCGGTGCTCTACGCGCGGCTCGGGGTGTGCCTGCAGGTCACCGGCACACTCACGCACTGGCTGGTGAACACGATCAACGCCGTCACCGGCAATCTCGACCGCCCGGGCGGGCAGATGTTCGCCACCCCGCTCGTCGACGCCCTCCGGTTCGGCAAGTACCTGCCCATGGGGTACGGCGCCTGGACCGACCGGTCCGGCACCCACAAGTCCTTCCGCACCGAACTGCCCGCCACGGTCCTGGCCGACGAGATCCGCACCGAGGGCCCCGGACAGATCAAGGCGATGATCACCTACGCGGGCAACCCGGTGCTGTCGACACCGCAGGGCGGGCGGCTCGACGAGGCGCTGGCCTCGCTGGAGTTCTACGTCGCCGTCGACATGTACGTCACCGAGACGACCCGGCACGCCGACATCATCCTGCCCCCGGTGTCCGCGCTCGAACGCGAGGAACTCGACGTGGTGTTCCCGGTGTTCAGCGTCCGCAACAACGCCCGCTTCGACGCCAGGGTCTTCGAGCCGCCCGCCGACGGCCTCGAGGACTGGCAGATCCTCGCGCGGCTGATCACCGAACTGGTGCCGCTGCCCGCCCGCCGGTTCACCGGCCGCGCGCTCACCGGCGTGCTCGACCAGCTCAGCCCCCTGCGGCTGACCGCGGCCGCGGTGGCGGCTGGTCCGTACGGCATCCTGCGGCGCGGACGCGCGGGCTTGACCATCGACCGCATCCGCCGCGCGCCCGGCGGCATCGATCTGGGCCCGTTGCAGCCGCGGCTGCGCACGCTGATCGGCACCCGCGACCGTTTGGTCCAGCTGGCCCCGGAGGACTTCCTCACCGCCGCCCGCCAGGCGATCGACACCGTCGACGCCGCCACCGACGGCTACGACCTGCAACTCATCGGCCGCCGCCACCTGCGCAGCAACAACTCCTGGCTGCACAACATCGAATCCATGGTGAAGGGCCGCGACCGCTGCACGGTCCTGATACACCCCGACGACGCCGCCGCCCGCGGTATCGTCGACGGCGCGCCCGCGACCGTGGAGTCCGCGGCGGGCGCGATCGTGGTGCCGGTGGAGATCAGCGCCGACATCCGGCCCGGCGTGGTGGCGATCCCGCACGGCTGGGGGCATCGCGAACCCGGCGTCGGCTGGAATGTCGCGGCCGCGCACGGCGGCGCGAACGTCAATCTGCTGCACGACCCGGCGCGCACCGACGTGCTCAGCGGCGCGGCCGCGGTCAACAGCACCCGGGTGCGCGTGCACCCGGCGACGCCCGAATCCGGCGCCGCGGCAACGGTGTCCACCGCCGCCGCGGGCTGAATCCGGGCGCCGGGCCGCTCAGCGGAAGCGGATGTCGGCGGTGGCCAGACCGAAGATCTTGCGCCCGCCGGACTTGGCCACGATCAGGATGACCGCGCTGCGGTTCTCGGGATCGAGGGACTTCACCTTGCCGGTGAACTCGACGTCACCGCCCAGCTCGCGGTCGACGACGGTGTAGTTCGACAGCCGCACGCCGTAGCGGGTGACCGCGCCCGGGTCGCCCGACCAGGACGAGAGGAACCCGGCGCCCAGGCCCATGGTGAGCATGCCGTGGGCGATGATGTCGGGCAGCCCGGCCAGCCCGGCCACCCGCTCGTCCCAGTGGATCGGGTTGTTGTCGCCGGAGACACCGGCGTAGTTCACCAGATCGCCGCGGGTGAGCTTGGCGTCGCGCAGTGTCACCTCGGCGCCGACGGTGAGGTCGTCGAACGACAGTGTGGTGCCGGGGGTGCGGGTCGAACCGGCGGTGGACAGCCGCAGCTCACCCTCGGGACGGCGCGGCACCTCCCCACCGTCGTCGACGGGCTCGGCGGCGCGGCCGAACATGCTCACCCCGTGCACCATGATGTTCTCCACCGCGGTGGTGATCGCCGGGTCCACTTCCTCACCGGTGACGCCGACGACCGTGGTGTGCATGACGTGAACGGTCTCGCCGAGTTCGTCGGTGAAGGTGTTGGTGACCGTGATCAGGTCCTTGCCCGCGATGCGGCGCACCGAGGACAGTTCCACGTCGGTGATCAGCCGGTCCCCGGCGACGATCGGCTTGTGCTGCTCGAAGACCTGCTCGGTCTGCACGAAGGTGTCGTAACCGACGACGACGGTCTCGAACAGCTTCCGGTTGGCCGCCATCGCGGGGATGGAGACGAAGGTCAGCGGCGCGACCAGGCCCCGGTAGCCGAGCGCGGCGGCGGCGTCCTCGTCCCAGTGCGCCGGGTGGTAGTCCTGCACCGCCCTGGCGTACTCGCGGACCTTCTCCCGGCCCACTTCGTACGTGCCGTCCATCCGGTAGTAGTGCCCTACCTTCGACGTGATATCGGGTGCATCGACCACCGCATTCACCGTGAAACCAACCTTTGTTCGAGGAACGGACTCCGGCAGGATAGCGGCCCCGCGCGGACGGGGCCCAGATTGCCGGCACAACTCGTCGCCCGAAAACCTTCCCTTCTGATCTGGAATCAGTCATAATCTGGAATGTGTCCAGTAAGTCGGAATTCGAGCAGATGCTCCGCGCGGCATCGCTGCGCGTCACCGCACCGCGCCTGGCGGTCCTGTCCGCGGTGCATCACCAGCCCCATGCCGAAACCGACGTCATCATCGGCCGGGTCAGGGAATCCCTCGGCACGGTGAGCCAGCAGGCCGTCTACGACGTGCTGCGGGTTCTCACCGACGCGGGCCTGCTCCGGCGGATCCAGCCCATGGGCACCGTCGCCCGGTACGAGACCCGTGTCGGTGACAACCATCATCACCTGGTGTGCCGATCCTGTGGCGTGATCGTCGATATCGACTGTGCAGTCGGCGATGCGCCGTGTCTGACCGTGCCCGATGACCAGGGCTTCGTCATCGACGAGGCCGAGGTCATCTATTGGGGCCTGTGCCCCGATTGCTCGTCTTCACGATCACTTCCCTGAAAGGAATCACCGTGCCCGAGGAACACCCACCCATCGCGGAAGCCAACACGGAACCGGGTGAAAGTGGTTGCCCCGTAGCGTCGCATCGCCCCTTCGCCGCCGCCGACGCGCGCGGCAGCAATGCCGACTGGTGGCCCCATCAGCTCAATCTCTCGATCCTGCAGAAGAACCCGCCGGTGGCCAACCCGTTCGGCGCGGACTTCGACTACGCCGCCGAATTCGCCACCCTCGACCTGGCCGCGGTCAAGGCCGACATCGAACAGATCCTGACCACCTCGCAGCCCTGGTGGCCCGCCGACTTCGGCCACTACGGCCCCCTGTTCATCCGGATGGCCTGGCATTCGGCGGGCACCTACCGCGTGGGTGACGGTCGCGGCGGCGCGGGCGCGGGCCTGCAGCGTTTCGCCCCGCTCAACAGCTGGCCCGACAACGCCAGCCTGGACAAGGCCCGCAGGCTGCTGTGGCCGGTGAAGCAGAAGTACGGCCGCAAGCTGTCCTGGGCCGACCGTCGGCCATCGCCGCCGCAGGGCACTCGGCAGTCCTCGCCTATGTCTCGCCGTCGCGGCCCGGCGCGAACT
>NZ_JBSGDP010000043.1:0-50736 GCF_053602435.1 Nocardia sp. NPDC004415 | reverse complement strand
CGTGATCGACGCGGCTCGGCTCTGTGGCCGTCCTCGTTCGTTCTTCGTCCGACGACCCGGCCGCGACGGCCGCTGCGCGGCCTGCCCCTCCTCGGGGTCGGGGCGTGCGGGGCCGGGTTTGGTGCTATCGCTTGTGTGCCAGGACGCCGAACAGGGTGACCGAGATGTGGATGTCGCCGCGTTCGGCGCCCGCGCGCAGGTCGGCGAGCAGTTGGTCGCGGTCGGCGGTGGTGATGGTGCCGCGTAGGACCGCCAGGTCGGCGATCCGGCTGACCAGGGCGCCCGCGCCGACGGTGCGGTCCTGGACCAGGGCCTGGGAGCCGACCTCGTCGACGACCAATCCGGCCTCGGTGAGCAGGCCCGAGAGCCTGCGCCCGGAGTGTGGGTTGGTGGTCGAGGAGATCAGGGTGTCGATCACGGCGCGCACCACTCGCGGGTCGCCGGGGTGCACGATCGCCGTGGCCCAGTCGCTGTCGACCACCACCGCGCGGCCGCCGGGACGCAGCACGCGGGCGATCTCGGCCGCGGCCCTGGCCGGGGCGGTCAGGTGCTGGAAGGCGCGTTCGCAGAGCACGGCGTCGAAGGCGTCGCCGCCGAAGGGCAGGCCGTAGGCGTCACCGGAGACGAATCGCGCGGGGGAGCCGTACTCGGTGGACCGGCGTTCGGCCGAGGCCAGCAGGTTGGGGTCGGGTTCGACGCCGATCGCGGCGCCGGTCGGGCCCACCGCGTCGGCGAAGGCGAAGACCTCCGAACCGGTGCCGGAGCCGACGTCGAGGGCGCGTTCGCCCGGGTGCAGCGCGAGCGCGTCGTGACTCCAGGCGCGCAGGCTGCGCATCCCGGGCTGGGTGACCTCCAGATCGTGGGCGTCGACGAGTTGGTCCTGGCCCGCTTGATCGAAACGGTCTGGACGGGGGGTGTAGTTGGTCATGGGTACCGCCATCATGAACTCAGAGGCTACTGGTGAAATGTGTCACGATGAATGTATGACTCGTACGCTGTGTCTCGCGCAGGAACCCGAGGCCGACGAACTCCTCGGTAGCGACGATTTCGCGTTGCTGCTGGGAATGTTGCTCGACCAGCAGTATCCGATGGAACACGCGTTTCGCGGTCCGCGCAAACTCGCCGAGCGAATGGGTGGATTCGATCTGCGCCGCATCGCCGAGGCCGATCCCGCGGAATTCGAGGAACTCGCCGCCACGCCGCCAGCCATCCACCGGTACGGCCGCTCGATGGCGCGCCGGGCCCAGGCGCTCGCGCAGTACCTCATCGAGAACTACGACGGGGTGCCCGCCAACCTCTGGACCAGCGGCGATCCCGACGGCAAGGAGGTGCTGCGCCGGTTGCAGGACCTGCCGGGCTTCGGCGCCCAGAAGGCGAAGATCTTCCTGGCGTTGCTCGGCAAACAGCGTGACGTGCGTCCCACCGGGTGGCGAAAAGCCGCCGGTTCCTACGGTGACGAGGGCTCGCGGCGCTCGGTCGCCGACGTCGTCGACGCCGAAACCCTCGCCGAAGTCCGGGAATTCAAGAAACAGGCGAAAGCGGCGGCGAAAGCGGCGGGCTGAATTCCCGGGTTCCGATCTCGCTGTTTTTATCCCTCGTCCCGAGCGCGGATCTGCTCGAAGCTTGCTTCTCGAACAGCTCCACCACAGATGAGGGATTGGCAAGTTTATGAAGATGAGGAAGCTCGCCGTGGTTGCGGCGCTCGTGACCCTGGCGACCGGTGTTGCCGCGGGCACCTCCTACGCGGACCCCGCCGCCGAGGCCGCCGCTCCGATCAATTTCAGCGCTCAGGAAGTCAACGGCACCTCGGTGATCACCACCGACGCCGGCTCGCTGGTCGTCGAGGAAGGCGCCTTCAAGGTCAAGGCCGCCGACGGCACCACGGTGGCGGCCACGCCGCTGTCGTTCCGTCTGGACGAGTTCGAGCTGCCGATCGCGGCCGACATCTCCGGCAACACCGCCGTGCTGACCCCGCAGCTGGACCCGGCCAAGGCCGTCTACAAGCCGGTCGCCCTGCCGTTCGAGGACAAGGCGCCGTGGAAGTCCGAGTACGACCGTGAGCAGGCCGCCTGGAGCCGTCTGACCTCCACCATCTCCCTCGGTGCCGCGATCGGCACCCTTGTGGGTGGCCTCGGCGGCGGCGCCGTGGGTTGCGTGCTGGGTGGCATCGCCGGCGCGACCGTCGCCTCGGCGACCATCGTCGGCCTGTTCGGTCCGTTCATTCCGGCCGCGGCCATCGGCTGCATCGGTGGAATCCTGGCCATCGGCGCGCTGGGCACCCTCGCGGGCCAGATCCTGATCACCGCTCCGGTGGCGATCGGCGCCGTGATCCAGTACGTCACCACCATCAACCAGCCCTTCACCGCACCGGCCACCAAGTAGCCGACGCGCACTCCGCAACGCCCCCTCCGGTCCCGCCGGCGGGGGCGTTGCCGTGTCGAGGGGGCTGTATTGCGCGCCGGTCACAACCGGCTGACCTGCGGATATGGTGTGCCGCACAGCACAATCCGCCGGTTCGGCTTGGATGGGTGCGAATTCGGTGTTAGCTTGATTGTTATGTCCGGCAACCATCCCCTCGTAGCGCGTGTCACCTACGTGACCGCCGCTCTGGGCTTGCGTCTGCCGTTGACCCGCGAACTGTGTCGTTCCTGCCGCTGCAGCTGAGCCGCTCCGGCTCGTGTGCTGCCACGTCACACGTGTAGGCAATCCCGTTGGGACAACGGGATTTCAGCAAGGAACTTCATATGTCTGCTCCCACCATCGATCGCCCCCTCTCTCGGGCGGGTGCCGGTCGTCCTCGTGTTTCCCGCCCCGTCGTAGCCCCTGAGCTGCGCCGCAGCGACAATCCCGCCGCCGCCGTGCTGCGTACCGCCGCCTCCGGCCCGGTCTCGCGCGACAATGCCGCGCGCACAACGGGTCTGAGCATCGCGACGGTGAACCGGCAGGTCGCCTCGCTGCTCGCCGCCGGTCTGCTGCGTGAGCGCCCCGACCTCACCGCCGCCGGTGCGGTCGGCCGTCCTCGGGTGCCGTTCGAGATCGACCACGAGGCCTACCTGACCATCGGCATCCACATCGGTGCCGCCGCGACCAAGATCGTCGCCGCCGACCTGCGCGGTCGCATCCTCGGCGGGCTCGCCATCGCGACACCGCAGACCGGCCAGGATTTCGCGGTCACCACGGTGGCCCGCAGCGCCAAGGCGTTCCTGCAGCGCTGGCACAAGCGCACCCCGCTGTGGGCAGGCGTCGCGATCGGTGGCCGGGTCGACCCGCACACCGGCGTCGTCGACCACCCCAAGCTGGACTGGAAGGGCGCTCCGCTCGGCCAGGTCCTCGGTGACGTGCTCGAACTGCCCGTCTCGGTGGCCCCGCACGTGGAGGCCATGGCCGCCTCCGAGCTGCTGCTGCCCACCTTCGACGCGCGCCGCCCCGAACCCGACACCGAACTGCCAGCCACCCAGCACGGCAGCAGCCTGTACTTCTACGTCCGTGAGACCGCGGGCATCGCCGTCACCCTCGACGGCCGGGTACATACCCCGAGCAACGGTCCCGGTTCCATCGCGCACCTGCCCACCGGTTCGGATGTGCAGTGCACCTGCGGTCGGCGCGGCTGCTTGGAAGTGACCGTCGGCGACCGGGCCCTGCAGGCCCGCGCGGTCGGACGCGGCATCATCCCGGCCTACAACGGCACCGTGGGCACCACCATCGCCGATCTGTACCGGGCCGCCGAGTCCGGTTCCGAGCCGGCCAGGGAGCTGCTCGCCGAACGGGCGACCATGCTCGGCCAGACCGTGGCCCTGGTGCGCGACATGCTCAACCCCGACCGGGTGGTGCTCGGCGGCCAGGCCTTCACCGGCTACCGCCCTGCCCTCGGCCACGTCGCGCGCGCGTTCACCCAGAGCACCCAGCTGCCCCCCACCGACATCCGGATCAGCGGATTCGGCGGCAAGGTACAGGAATTCGCCGCGGTGGTCACCTCGCTGAGCGCGCTCTACGCAGATCCGCTCGCCGCCATCCGCCGGGTGTAGTACCCGGCGGACGGGGGCGGTTCACCTCGGGTTGAACGCGCCTTCCAGGGCGGTGATGAAGAACGGGAACTGCGACGCGAAGCGGTGCAGATCGCGGTCGCGGTCGTAGCCGGCGAACCAGTACAGGCCCGGCTGCGAATCGGCCGACGGGTCCATGTCGCGGAAGGTGCGCACCCAGTTGTCGGCGCGGCCGCTGATCACCGTGTAGGGCAGGGCACGGGAGAACACCGTCTCCTGATCGATCGGCGGGATCTGCTGACGCGCAACGGTATCCAGGCCGCGCTGCATGGCGCGGATGCGGCCGACGGTGGTGTCGCCGAAGGTGGTGCGCGTGGGCAGGTAGTTGGGCAGCAGCATCGCCGCCCCGCCCGCCAGCGCGATGGCGACGCCGACCAGTGCGTGCCCGGAGGTCAGCGCCAGCGCCACGGTGGTCACCGCGCCGACCGCGATGAGGGCGGCGCCGATCCAGCGCGGCAGCGCTCGCTGCTTCGGGTCGGCGAAGGCGCCGGTGGTCACGGCGTCGGCGCGCATGGCGGCCCGGATCGGTTCCAGCTGAACACGTCCGGGCGCGCGCAGTTCGCGCACGGCGACGGTGTCGGTGCCCTCGGGCAGCAGCATGTCGTAGACGACGCGCTCGTAGTCGCGCAGCTGGTCGTCGGGCGCGTTGACGCGGCTGATCCGCCAGTCGTCCTCGCCGCGCGCGTTCACCGGCGCGATCCACAGGTAGCGGCGGACCGCGAGATCCACCACGGTGGCGGCGATGTCGACCGGATCGACCTGTTCGTCGAGCAGCAGGCCGGCCTCGCCGGGCAGCACGCCGTCGGGGGTGGTGAAGTCGACCCGGCCGCCCTGCTGGGTGAGCGGTTCGAAGGTGTCGTTGCCCGCGACGGCCTGAGCCGCGCGCTTGCGGGCGAACAGTACGTAGCCGATCATCGCGGCCAGCGCCGCCAGCAGCGCGCCGAAGGCGGCGAAAACCGGTGCGGTGAACGAGAACGGACCGGCGGCGCTGCCGTCGCGCACGTCGGCGTTGGCGGGCACGGTGCCGGGGGGCATCTGCAGGGTGAGGTCGATCGCGTCACCCTTGCGCAGATCGGTCTGGGTCAGATACAGCACACCGTCGGGTTCGGTGTGCACATCGGCGCACGGGCGCGCGTTGCCCGCCGGGCCGAGTTTGCAGTCCACGATGCCCATTTGATAGCTGGGGCTGATCACCGAGACGTCGAGCGCGGCGATATCGGCGTTGAGGACGCCGAGCCAGTGGAACACCTGGGTGCCCGGCGCGTCGGCGACGGTGTTGTGCACCGAGTAGGTGAACGTGGATTCACCCGGCTTCGCCTCGACCACGAATTGATCGTTGGCCGTGGTCGCGGTCCCGGCGCCGGTCGCGGTGACATCGGTGACCTTGAAGACGCGCTCCACGTCGTCGTCGATCTGCACGCGCAGCGGCAGCGACATCGTGAAACTGCCGTCGGCGGGGACACCGACGGTCTCGGTGACGCGGAGCACACCGTCCTCGGTGAGGGTGAGGTCGGCGGTGATCGTGACACCGGCGGGCGCGGGCTCCGTGTGGGCTACCGGCGCGGCCGCGAGCAGACCCGCCGAAGCGAGTAGCAGCGCGCCTGCGGCGCCCCCCCGAAAAGTCAGCATGGCTGCTTACTCTAGACAGCTTGCTATCCTGCGTCAGCGGCTGTCGGCGACGAACTAGACGAGGGGGTACGGGGGACGTGACCCAACCACCGTACGGATATGGCCCGGCAGGGCCTGGTGGACGTCGGGTTCCGCCGCCTCCCGGCTATGGACCGCCCCCGGGATACCGCCCGCAACCGGGCTACGGTCCGCCGCCGGGATATCAGCCCGGATATCAACAGCCACAGGGTTACGCACCACGCCCCGCCTCCTACGGCCCGCCGCCGGGGTACCGGCCACCGCCGATGCCCTACGGTCCGCCGGGCAGGCCGACGCCGCCACCGCGCAAAGGTGGCGGCCGTTTCGTCTCGTTGCTGCTGGTGGTCATCATCGCGGTGGTCAGCATTCTGGTGCGCTATGCCGTGCGCAACGGCATCGATATCGGCTCGGTCGCCGTCGGCCCGAAGCCGAGCACCACCTATTCGCCCGAGCCCGGCAGCGCCCCCGCCAAGACCGGCGACAACCCGCTGCTCCTCGACGCCAACGGCTCGCTGGTGCCCGCCTCCTGCGACTACTCGCCGTGGGGCACCCAGGTGGACAAGGCGCGCGCGTTCTTCGAATCGGCCGCTACCTGCCTGGACGCGGCGTGGAAGCCGTTGCTGACGAACAACGATCTGCCCTTCGAGTCGCCCAAGCTCAGCGTCACCGCGACCACCGCGGGCATCACCACCCCGTGCACCGGCTCGACCAGCAACTTCGCCGCCTTCTACTGCGCGGCCAACAAGACCATCTACATGCCGATCAGCCAGTTGCAGACCGACATGTTCAAGGACAACTGGGTCGTCTACCTCTCGGTGTTCGCCCACGAGTACGGCCACCACATCCAGGCCCAGTCCGGCATCCTGCGCAAGGCCAACAGCGAACGCGTCGACGTGGGCGCCCGCTCGGACAAGGGCCTCGAGCTCTCGCGCCGGGTCGAGTTGCAGGCCAACTGCTTCGACGGCATGTTCATCGCCTCGTCCAAGGGCGGCAATTCGCTCACCGCGAGCCAGGTCACCCTCGCCACCAAGGACGCCTACGGGCGCGGTGACGGCCCCGGTGACATGCGCGATCACGGCACGTCCGAGCACGGCGGGCAGTGGTTCGAAGCCGGACTGGACCGCAATCTCACCGCGCAGTGCAACACCTTCATCGCCAGCGCGAGTGATGTGAGTTGACCGGCCCACCGGGACCGTACGGTGGCCCGCCGTACGGCTACCGTCCGCCGCCGGGTCACCCCGGGCACTATGGCAGGCCGATGCCGCCGTACGGCCGTCCGGCTCCGCCGCCCTATGGCCGTCCGGTCGCGCCGTACGGCCGCCCGTTGCCGCCGCCGTACGGCTATGCGCCGCAGGGTTATCGGCCGCCGCCGCGTCGTGGTGGGTCGGGCGTGCTCGGTGCGGTGCTGTCGATCCTGGTCGTGATCGGTGTCGTCGGGGCGCTGCTGGTGGCGGTCGGGGTGTCGGAGCAGTCCACCGACAATGTCGCGCGGACGACCCCACCGAGTTTCACCTACACCCCCTCGTATTCGCCCGCGCCGACGACGAATCCGGTCACCACCACCCGGACCACGACGAGCGTGCGCACCACCGCGCCGACCACCACCAAACCCGCAGGCCCGCAACCGGTGATCGCGCTCGGTCAGCACCCACTGTTCCGCGACGACGACTGGGGCCTGACCAACCTGGACTGCGATCTGCCCCGCTGGGCCACCGACGCCGCGACCGCGCGCGCCTTCTTCGCCGCGGCCGCGACCTGCCTCGACGACATGTGGCGGCCCAACCTGGCCGCCGCGAACCTGCCGTTCAGCAGCCCCGGACTGGTTGTCGCCGAGGACAAGTCGCAGCTGTCCTCACCGTGCGGCAGCGCCTCGAGCGACGCGTTCTACTGCAGTGCTTCGGCCACGATCTACATGTCGACCAGCGAGCTGCTCAACTACCGCACGCCGTTCCCGCCGATGGAGGCGCTGTCGATCTACGCGCACGAGTACGGCCACCACATCCAGGGCCTGACCGGCCTGTTGCAGGCGGCGTCGAACCAGCGTCGCGAGCAGGGCACCATGTCCGCCGGTGGGCTGGAGGCCTCGCGCCGGATGGAGTTGCAGGCCAGCTGTTTCGGCGGGATGTTCATCGGCTCGGCCGAGGCCGGTGGTTCCTACACGCCGCAGGAGGGTTCCTCGGCGATCAAGAACCACTACCAGCGCGGTGACGGCAACGGCCGCCACCGCGATCACGGCACCCCCGAACACAACGGCAACTGGTACAACCACGGCTACACCAAGAACCGCAATTTCGAGTGCAACACCTGGCTGGCCCCGGCCGACGAGGTCAGCTGAGGCTCAGTGCGGGCGGCCCTGGCCGTAGTGTCCCTCGCCGAAGCGACGCGGTGAAGTGCCGTGCACGCCTTCGGCATACGCGGTCTCGGCGTGCAGGGCGAAGTCGATACCGGAGGTCTCGTCCTCCTTGCTCACCCGGAAACCGATGACCTTGTCGATGCCCTTGCCCAGCGCGAACGACACCACGAAGGCATACGCCGCGACCACCAGCACCGCGAGGATCTGCTTGCCCAGCTGGGCGAATCCGCCGCCGTAGAACAGCCCGTTCACGCCACCGGTCATCACCTGGGTGGCGAGCAGGCCGATCAGCACCGTGCCCACGATGCCGCCGACGAAGTGCACGCCGACCACATCGAGCGAATCGTCATAGCCCGCACGATGTTTCCAGCCGACCGCGAAGGAACACACCACACCGGCCGCCAGGCCGACGATCACCGCGCCGAAGGTGTTCGTCACGCCGCAGGACGGGGTGATCGCGACCAGACCGGCCACCACACCCGAGGCCGCGCCGAAGGTCGTCGGCCTGCCGTCGCGGATCTGCTCGACGATCAACCAGCCGAGCATGCCGAGGCTGCCCGCGATCAGGGTGTTGAGGAAGACCGCCGCCGCGGTGCCGGTGGCGCCGAGTGCCGAACCGGCGTTGAACCCGAACCAGCCGAACCACAGCAGACCGGCGCCGAGCAGCACGAACGGCAGGTTGTGCGGGCGCATCGCGTCGATATTGAAGCCGATACGCGGGCCGAGCACCAGGGCCAGCGCCAGCGCCGAGGCGCCGGAGGCGATCTCGACCACCAGGCCGCCCGCGTAGTCCAGCGCGCCGAAGTTCAGCAGCCAGCCGTCGGGACCCCACACCCAGTGCGCGATCGGCGCGTAGACGGCCAGCGTCCACAGCGGCACGAAGGCCATCCAGCCCGCGAACTTGGCGCGGTCGGCGATGGCGCCGGAGACCAGCGCGGCGGTGAGGATCGCGAAGGTGAGCTGGAAGGTGACGAACAGCAGCTCGGGAATGGTGCCGCGTACCGAATCCGGGTTGATCCCGGCCAGGCCCGCGTGGCCGAGGTCGCCGATCAGGCCGCCGCCCGCGTCGTCACCGAAGGCCAGGCTGTAACCCGCGATGATCCACACCACGGTGACCAGCGGGATCGCGATGAAGCTCATCATCAGCATGTTCAGCACGCCGGTGGAGCGCACCATCCCGCCGTAGAAGATGGCCAGCGCCGGCGTCATCAACAGCACCATGGCGGTGGCCGCGAGTAGCCAGGCGGTGGCCGCGGGATCGATCGTTGCGGGCACGGTAACTCCTTTCACGCGTGAATGCGTTGCGAGGAAATTACCGAATACTCACCGGTACACCGGGGAGCGGAGGGGGTCTAGGCGCGGTTTTCCTTCGCCAGCGCCTTGGCGCCCCGGCGGCCGGGAAGCGGCAGGTCATCGCTGTCGGCCAGCCATTCGGCGGTGGTGAGCCAGCGGCGCTGGGCATGCGCGTCGGCCACGTCGAAGAACACGCGGCGGCCGCGATCGTCGCGCGCGTCGCGCGAGAGCACCGCCCAGCTCGGCGGCCTGCCCTTGGAGGCGGTGTGCTCCACGACGAATCCGGCGACCAGTTTCCCGATGGTGTTGACCGGCTTCTGCGAGACCCGGTTGCCGTATTTGGTGGTGTGCCAGCGCCGGGCCGGGCACAGCGAACCCGGACTCGCGTTCGAGGCGATCCAGCCCGCCCGTTGCGCGCGCTCGATGAGCCACAGATGCTTGACCGCCGAGGGCGCGATCTCGCCGACCCGTTCGGTGATCAGGTCGGCGATCGCGGGGTCGGCCAGCACATCGCGCCTGGTGGGGCCGATGCCGTGCTCGGCCCAGTGCGCCGCGGTGAGGCGGGCCAGGATGCGGCCGAACTCGTCGATGCTGCGTTGGGCGCGCCGGCCCAGCCGTTCGATCCGCTCGGCCTCGCGGCGCATCTCGTTCTGCGCGGTGAGGGTACGGATGGCGGCCATCGTCGGCACCTGCCCGCGTTCGAGCAGTTGCAGGATGGCGGCCGCGGTCGCCGGGTCCGCCGCGGCGGCGACGGGCAGCGAATCGCGTTTGATGTCGTAGTCCTGGGGGCTGATCGCCCGGCTCAGCAGGCCGACCGCGGCGTGATCGCCTGCGAAGTCGGTGTGGGCGAGCCAGGCGGCTGCGATGTCATCACACGACAGCACGGTGAAACGTTCCTCCGGTCGGCGGTGGGGGAGCGATACGGTGCGTGAAGGTTGTGCCCCGGTCGGGATGAGGGACCGGCCGGGGTCACCAACCTGATGAAGGTTTGGCCACCGAAGTTGCCGAGGACAACGGTAGCCAGCCACTTGCGCCGCTGTCACGACGATTGACTGTTTCGTTACCTCCGGAATGTGGGTCGTAATCGGGGAACGGGTCTGCCTGTGCGTGATAACCAGGTTTGATTGCTGTTTCGTATGGTGTCCTGCTCGCCGTCGACACGCGATTGCTCAGCCGTTGCGCCTCGGCGGCCAGGTTTTCTCGGACATCTCCTGACGCGGAGTGCATATGTGATTCATGTCACGTTTTCTGGCAGCGGCTCGGGTGAGGGGAACAGGTCTCGGCCGCCCGCCCTCGTGTCGGACCCAGTCGGTAGCCTTTGGCCGTGGCTCTGTACCGGAAGTATCGACCGGCGACGTTCGCTGAGGTAGTGGGTCAGGAGCATGTCACCGACCCGCTGAGTACGGCGCTGGACACCGGACGGATCAGTCACGCGTATCTGTTCTCCGGGCCGCGTGGCTGCGGTAAGACGTCGTCGGCGCGCATTCTCGCGCGCTCGCTCAACTGTGTGGAGGGGCCGACCTCGACACCGTGTGGCGTGTGCTCCTCGTGTGTGGCGCTCGGGCCGGGCGGCGCGGGCAATCTCGACGTCATCGAGCTCGACGCGGCCAGCCACGGTGGTGTCGACGACACCCGTGAGCTGCGCGATCGTGCCTTCTACGCGCCCGCCGAGTCGCGCTATCGCGTGTTCATCGTCGACGAGGCGCACATGGTCACCACGGCCGGGTTCAACGCGCTGCTCAAGATCGTCGAGGAGCCACCCGCCCACCTGATCTTCATCTTCGCCACCACCGAGCCGGACAAGGTGCTGCCCACCATCCGCTCGCGCACCCACCACTACCCGTTCCGGCTGCTGCCCCCGGCCACCATGCGCGGACTGCTCGGCAAGATCTGCGAGCAGGAGAGCGTTCCGGTCGAGGAGGCGGTGTATCCGCTGGTCATCCGGGCCGGAGGGGGTTCCCCGCGCGACAGTCTGAGCGTGCTCGACCAGCTGCTGGCCGGGGCCGGGCCCGACGGTGTCACCTATCCGCGCGCGGTGGCGCTGCTGGGCGTCACCGATGTCGCGCTGATCGACAACGCCATCGACGCGCTGGCCGCCGACG
Source organism: Nocardia sp. NPDC004415 (assembly GCF_053602435.1). Taxonomy (NCBI): domain Bacteria; kingdom Bacillati; phylum Actinomycetota; class Actinomycetes; order Mycobacteriales; family Nocardiaceae; genus Nocardia; species Nocardia sp. NPDC004415. Next base: position 39,298 of record NZ_JBSGDP010000043.1, on the reverse strand, counting down.
ACGGCGCCGCCCTGTTCGGCACCATCGACAGCGTCATGGAAGCAGGCCACGATCCCCGCCGCTTCGCCGTCGACCTGCTCGAACGCCTGCGCGACCTGATCCTGCTGCGCGCGGTCCCCGACGCCGCCGACCGCGGCCTGGTCTCCGGCCCCGGCGACGTCCTCGAACGCATGCGTGAGCAGGCCGAACGCCTCGGCCCCGCCACCCTCACCCGCTACGCCGAACTCCTCCACGAGGGCCTCGGCGAGATGCGCGGCGCCACCGCCCCCCGCCTCCTGCTCGAGGTCATCTGCGCCCGCATGCTGCTGCCCTCGGTCTCCGACACCGAGTCCGCCACCCTCCAGCGCCTCGAACGCCTGGAACGCGGATTCGCCACCGGCGCTGTCCCTTCCGCGCCGCCGCGCGCATCCGCGAACGACGTACCGGGCGCCGCGGGCGCTCCCATCGAAACGCCACCCGCGCAGTCGTTCAGTGGGAAACGCCCCCGCGGCGCCGAACTTCTCGCCGCCGCCATGGCCGAAAAGGGCGGTGCCACCGCTGAACCGGCCGCGGCCCGCCCCGCAACGCCCGCTCCGCCGTCGACGCCTACTCCGCAGCCGCAAGCCGCCCCTCCCGCCGACCAGTCCGGCGCTGTCGACTCCACGCCGCCCCCAGCTGATGACGCCCAGGCTCCCCAAATGCGGGTGGATGCCGCGCCCGCGGGGCCGGTGCCCCCGGATGCTGCCCCTTCCGTGCCATCGAGCCCGGCGTCCGCACCGTCCGCCGCCGAGTCCACCCGACCCGCGGCTCCGGCCGGAACGCCGACTCCCGAGGCGAGCCTGAACAGTGCCGACGCCGCGCCCGCGGATTCGGCGCAGCCGGAGACTCAGCCGCGGCAGGAACCGCAGGCGCCGGAGGCCCAGTCGGCTACGGAGCCGCGACCCGAACCTCAGCCGCTACCTGAACCGCACTCGCAGCAGGTGCCCGAGGCTCAGTCGGCGCCGCAGTCGCGGCCGGAACCGCAGCCGGAATCCCAGTCGGCGCCGCAGTCTCGACCCGAACCGCGGCCAGAACCCCGGTCGGCTCCGCAGCCGCAGGCTGATTCACGTCCGCGCCCGGAGCCGCAGGCGCCGGAACCGCAGGTCACCGCGCCCGCCGAGGACCTGGTTGCCGTGGTCGATGCGGCGTGGCCGGAGATCAAGGCGAAGGTGCGGGAGTTCGGGCCTACGTTGCAGGCGTTGTTGTCGGGGGCGGCGGTGTCTCGGGTCGACGGGGACGTGATCGTGTTCGCGCATCAGAGTCCGCCGTTGGCGCAGCGGTTGTCCGATCCGCGCAATATCGAGGCGGTGCGCTCGGCGGTGCGGGCCGTGCTCGGGCGTGAGCTGGGTGTGCGCTGGGAGACCGGGGCGCCCGCGCCGCGTCCGGCGCCGCAGGCCAAGGCTCAGGCTGCGCGCGGGGCGGCGGGGGAGGGCAAGCCCGCCGCGCGGCCCAGGTTCTCGCGGCCGAGTCAGGCCAAGGGTGGGCAGTCGGCGGGTGGTTCGGCGCGTCCGGCCGATGACGACATCCCGCCGCCGGACTTCCCCGACCTGCCCGACGACCCGGGTCCGGACGAGGGCTACGGCGCGCAGACCCCCCGCTCGGGCGGCGATTCCGGGCGGGCCGATGCCGCGCTGGCCCCGCCCACGCCGGAGGAGGAGCAGGAGATGCTGGCCGCCGCCGCGGTGCCGGTGGCCCCGGGCGACCGGCAGGACCCGGACGAGGTCGCCCTGGCGTTGCTGCGCAACGAGCTCGGAGCCAAGAGTCTGGATGGTTGACAGCCACCCGTCAGACCACGTTAAGTTAACCGGAGTTCGCACACCACGGTAGTATGAACGGGTGGCCGGGAACACCGGATGGGCATGGTTCTATGCTCCGCTGGTGCTTGCCGGGATTTGTACGGCGTCGAGACAGCTGGTCGTGGCGTTCGTGCGGCCACCGCACCCCAAGGAAGGAAACACTCCGATATGACCACAGAGGCCTACATCTACGAGGCCATCCGCACTCCGCGCGGCCGCGGCAAGAAGAACGGCTCGCTGCACTCGGTCAAGCCGATCGATCTGACTGTTGGTCTGATCCAGGAGCTGCGTGGCCGCTTCCCCAACCTCGACGAGGACCAGATCTCGGACCTGATCCTGGGCGTCGTCACCCCGGTCGGTGACCAGGGCATGGACATCGCCCGCGTCGCGGTGACCACCGCGGGCCTGCCCGACACCGTCGGTGGCTTCCAGCTCAACCGCTTCTGTGCCTCCGGCCTCGAGGCTGTGAACCTGGCTGCGCAGAAGGTTCGCTCCGGCTTCGACGACCTCGTCATCGCCGGTGGCGTCGAGTCCATGTCGCGCGTGCCGATGGGCTCCGACGGCGGCGCCTGGGCGCTGGACCCGGCCACCAACTACGACGGCTACTTCGTGCCGCAGGGCATCTCGGCCGACCTGATCGCCACCATCGAGGGCTTCTCCCGCGATGACGTCGACGCCTACGCCGTGCGTTCGCAGGAGCTGGCCGCCAAGGCCACCACCGGCGGCTACTTCGCCAAGTCGATCGTCCCGGTCAAGGACATCAACGGCCTGGTCGTGCTCGACAACGACGAGCACATGCGTCCCGGCACCACCGCCGCCGACCTGGGCAAGCTGAACCCCTCCTTCGCCGGCATCGGCGAGCTGGGTGGCTTCGACGCCGTCGCGCTGCAGAAGTACACCTACATCGAGAAGATCAACCACGTCCACCACGGTGGCAACAGCTCGGGCATCGTCGACGGCGCCGCCCTGGTGCTGATCGGTTCCGAGGAAGCGGGCAAGAACTCGGGTCTGACCCCGAAGGCGCGCATCGTCTCGACCGCCACCTCCGGCGCCGACTCGACCATCATGCTGACCGGCCCGACCCCGGCCGCGAAGAAGGCGCTGGACCGCGCCGGCCTGACCATCGAGGACATGGACCTCGTCGAGATCAACGAGGCGTTCGCCTCCGTGGTGCTGAAGTTCCAGAAGGACCTCAACGTCCCGGACGAGAAGCTCAACGTCAACGGCGGCGCCATCGCGATGGGCCACCCGCTGGGCGCCACCGGCGCCATGATCACCGGCACCGTGGTCGACGAGCTGGAGCGCCGCAACGCGCGCTACGGCCTGGTCACCCTGTGCATCGGTGGCGGCATGGGTGTTGCCACCATCATCGAGCGCGTCTGATCCCCGGCCGACACTTCTCATAGGAGAGAACGAAAAACTATGACTGACAACATCATCGGCTGGGAGAAGGACGCCGACGGCGTGGTCGTCCTCACCATCGACGACCCCAGCCAGGGCGCCAACACCATGAACGACGCGTACATCACCTCGATGGCCGCGACCGTGGACCGCCTGGAGGCGGAGAAGGACGACATCACCGGTGTCGTCATCACCTCCGGCAAGAAGACCTTCTTCGCCGGCGGCGACCTGAAGAACATGCTGAAGGTCGGCCCGGACGACGCGGCCGAGGTCGTCAAGATGCTCGAGGGCGTCAAGGCCCCGCTGCGTCGCCTCGAGCAGCTCGGCAAGCCGGTCGTGGCCGCCATCAACGGTGCCGCCCTCGGCGGTGGCCTCGAGATCGCGCTGGCGACCCACTACCGTGTCGCGGCCGACGTCAAGGGTTCGGCCATCGGCCTGCCCGAGGTCTCCCTCGGCCTGCTGCCCGGTGGCGGCGGCGTGACCCGCACCGTGCGCATGCTCGGTCTGCAGGGCGCGCTGATGCAGGTGCTGCTGCAGGGTCAGCGCCACCGCGTCACCAAGGCCAAGGAAATCGGCCTGATCAACGAGGTCGTCTCCTCGGTCGAGGAGCTGCTGCCCGCCGCCAAGGCGTGGATCGCGGCCAACCCCGAAGCTGCCCAGCCGTGGGACAAGAAGGGCTTCAAGATCCCCGGTGGCACCCCGTCCACCCCGGCCTTCGCGGCGAACCTGCCCGCGTTCCCGGCCAACCTGCGCAAGCAGATCAAGGGCACCAACATGCCCGCCCCGCGCGCCATCATGGCCGCGGCGGTCGAGGGCGCGCAGGTCGACATCGACAACGCGCTGACCATCGAGGGCCGTTACTTCACGAGCCTGCTGACCGGTCCGGTCGCGAAGAATATGATCCAGGCGTTCTTCTTCGACCTCAACCACATCAACGGTGGTGGCTCGCGTCCCAAGGATGTGCCCAAGCGTGAGATCAAGAAGATCGGTGTCGTCGGCGCCGGCATGATGGGCGCGGGCATCGCCTACGTCTCGGCCAAGGCCGGCTACGAGGTCGTCCTCAAGGACGTCGAGCTCGCCAACGCCCAGAAGGGCAAGGCGTACTCGGAGGCCATCGAGGCCAAGGCCCTCTCCCGTGGCAAGACCACCCAGGAGAAGTCCGACGCGCTGCTGGCCCGCATCACCCCGACCGCGGACGCCGCCGACTTCAAGGGCGTCGACTTCGTGATCGAGGCCGTCTTCGAGAACCCCGACCTGAAGAACAAGGTCTTCCAGGAGATCGAGGACATCGTCGACGCCGACGCGCTGCTCGGCTCGAACACCTCCACCCTGCCGATCACCCTGCTGGCCGACGGTGTGAAGCGTTCCGAGGACTTCATCGGTATCCACTTCTTCTCCCCCGTGGACAAGATGCCGCTGGTGGAGATCATCAAGGGCGAGAAGACCTCCGACGAGGCGCTGGCCCGGGTGTACGACTACACCCTCGCCATCAAGAAGACCCCGATCGTCGTCAACGACAGCCGTGGCTTCTTCACCTCGCGCGTGATCGGCACCTTCATCAACGAGGCCATCGCGCTGGTCGCCGAGGGTGTCGACCCGGCCACCGTCGAGCAGGCCGGTCTGCAGGCGGGCTACCCGGCCGCGCCGCTGAAGCTCAGCGACGAGCTGAACTTCACCACCATGCAGAAGATCTACAAGGAGACCGCCGAGGCCATCCTCGCTTCCGGTGGCGAGCTCAACGCCGCCGCCGCGAAGACCGCCGAGGTCCTCGACACCCTGGTCGGCAAGTACGACCGCAAGGGCAAGGCCGGCGGCGCGGGCTTCTACGACTACGTCGACGGCAAGGCCACCGGCCTGTGGGAAGAGCTGCGTTCGCTCTACAACACCAGCCGTGAGCTCCCGGAGGGCTACACCTTCCAGGACCTCAAGGACCGGATGATGTTCGCCGAGGCCATCGAGACCCAGAAGTGCTTCGACGAAGGCGTGCTCACCAGCACCCAGGACGCGAACATCGGCTCGATCTTCGGCATCGGCTTCCCGGCCTGGACCGGCGGCGTGCACCAGTTCATCGTGGGCTACCCCGGCGGCCAGGAGGCCTTCGTGGCCCGCGCCGACGAGCTGGCCGCGAAGTTCGGCCCCCGCTTCGAGGTCCCGGCCTCGCTGCGCAAGTAAGTCGCTGACAGCGCCCACACGGCGCTGATCAGCCCCGACAGCCCCGTCTCGCCGACCGCGAGGCGGGGCTGTTCGGATGTTGTTGGGCAGCAACCCTGTATCGAATCTCCACCCGATGGATGCCGGATCGCGCTAGCTTGGATATGTAGACACACGCCGGTGCCGCCGTCGATTCGAGGGGTGGTCACATGGATCCGGAACCGACCCGAATGCAGCCGGGGCCGTCGGAGTCGTCGCCGGTGGGTGGCAGCACCCAGCGGGCGAAGGCGCCGGGGGAACCGGATGTCGCGGTGATCGCCGAGTTGGACGCCATGGGACTGACGGGGGCGGTGGAGATCGGGCGTGGTGGGTTCGGCGTGGTGTACCGGGCCAGGCAGCCCGCGCTGGACCGGGTGGTGGCGGTGAAGGTGCTGTCCACCGAGATCGACGCGGAGAGCCGGGAGCGGTTCCTGCGCGAGGAACAGGCCATGGGCAGGCTCTCTGGCCACCCGAACATCGTCGACATCCTGCAGGTCGACGCCACGCCGACCGGGCTGCCGCTGATCGTCATGCCCTATTTCGCGCGCGGCTCGCTGGAGCGGCTCATCCACGACACCGGCCCGCTGACGTGGTCGGACACCCTGCGCGCCGGGGTGAAACTGGCCGCGGCGATCGAGTCGGCGCATCGCGCGCACATCCTGCACCGCGATGTGAAACCGGCGAACGTGCTGATCAGCGATTACGGCGAACCGCAGCTCACCGATTTCGGTATCGCCCGCATCCCGGGCGGCTTCCAGACTTCGAGCAGCATGATCACCGGTTCGCCCGCGTTCACCGCGCCCGAGGTACTCAAGGGCAATGAACCGACCGTGCAGTCCGATATCTACGGACTCGGTGCCACCCTGTTCGCCCTGCTCACCGGCCACGCCGCCTTCGAACGGCAGGCGGGGGAGAAGGTGGTCGCCCAATTCCTGCGGATCACCACCCAGAACGTCCCGGACCTGCGCGCCCAGGACATCCCCGACGATGTGGCCGCCGTCATCGAACGCGCCATGTCACCCGACCCGGCCGACCGCCCCGCCTCCGCCGCGGAATTCGGCGAACTCCTGCGCGAGGTGCAGCGCGCCCACGACCAGCTGCCCGACGAGATGGCCCTGCTCGACACCGTGGAACCGGCCGAGCACACTCCGGAAACGCTGCGGGCCGTCACCGCGCGCCGCAGCTGGCCGCTGACCTTGCGACCGGCGGTGGGCTCCTCGGTCCCGATGCGCACCAGCACCACCCTGCCGCCGACCGCCGCCACCAAGTTCCGCCCGCCCACCCCGGCCCGCGAGCCCTTCCCCCGCCAGCGGCTGCTCGATGTGCTGCGCGCGGGCGGCGATCGCATCCTCGCCCTGGTGCACGCGCCGGCGGGCTTCGGCAAGAGCACCGTGGCCGCGCAGTGGCGCGCCGACCTCGTCGCCCGCGACATCCCGGTCGCCTGGCTCGGCATCGACCACGACGACGACAACGAGATCTGGTTCCTCGGCCATCTCATCCAGGCCATCCGCCGGGTCCGTCCCGATGTCGGCGCCGGACTCGAACAGGTGCTCGAGGAACGGCCCGCCGACGCCGTCGCCTTCGTGATCGCCACCCTGATCGACGAGATCCACGCCAGCGAACGCCCGGTGGTGGTCGTGGTGGACGACTGGCACCGGGTGCGCGACGCGGGCGTTCACCACGCCATGGCCGCGCTGCTCGACAAGGGCTGTCACCACGTGCGTTTCGTGGTGACCAGCCGCGATCAGTCCGGGCTGCCGATCAGCCGGATGCGGGTGCGCGACGAACTGGTCGAGCTGGGCGCCGCGCAACTGCGGCTCACCGAGGCCGAGACCCGCCAGATCCTGGTGGAGCGCAACGGTTTCGCGCTCACCGACGAGCAGATCGAGCAGATCCACGCGGCCACCGAGGGCTGGCCCGCCGCGATCCAGCTGGTGAGCCTGAGCCTGCGCGGCAAGGGCGACCCGGCCCAGCTGCTCGGCTCGCTGGCCGAGGGCGGGCACGGCATGCGCGAGTACCTGGCCGAGAACGTGCTCGACAGCATGGACCCGGAGCTGCTGGAATTCCTGATGGCCATCTCGGTGGTCGAGCGGATCAACGGCCCGCTGGCCGCGGTCCTGGCCGACGTGCCCGACGGCGCCGCGCTGCTGGAACAGGCCGAGCAGCGCGAACTGTTCCTGCGCCGCATCGAGCACGACCCGGAGTGGTTCCGGATGCAGCCGCTGTTCGCCGAGCATCTGCGGGCCCGGCTCGACCGCGTGCACCCCGGCCGCTCGAAGGTGCTGCACCGCAAGGCGGCTCGCTGGTTCGCCGAGCACCAGCTGCTGCGCAAGTCGGTCGATCACGCGCTCGCGGCCACCGACCTCAAGCTCGCCGCCGACCTGCTCGAAAGCGGCGGCATGGACCTGATCGACGGCTCCCGGCTGGCGACCCTGCTCGGCAGTGTCTCGAAACTTCCGGTGCAGCAGGTGACTTCGCGGTCCAAGCTGTTGATGGCCGTGGCCAGGGCGAACATGAACCTGCAGCAGACCGGGACGGCGCGCTCCGCGCTGGGCAGGCTGTCCAACCTGCTCGCCCGCGGGGCCTCCGAACCGGAACTGGCCCAGCAGCGGTGCGCGGCAGCGGTTCTCGACGCCGCCGACCGGGTGGCCCACGACGACACCGCCGAGGTCGCCGACCGCCTCACCGCCTGCCTGGACAACCCCGCCGAGCTGCCCGCCTGGGTGGTCTCCACCGCCGCCAACCTGATCTCGTTCGTGCGGCTGTGCGAGTTCGACTTCGCGGGCGTGACCGAGATGCAGGACTGGGCCGAGGAATACCACGCCGTGTCCAAGGACCCGCTCGGTCCCGTCTTCGGCCTGTGCGCCCGCGGCGACGCGGCCTACGAACAGCTCGATATCGCCACCGCCACGGACTGTTTCCAACGGGCCTACGACACCGCGCGCGACCGCGCCGGTCCGCGTTCGGACGCGGCACGGGTGGCGGCCGCGCTGCTGGGCGAACTGGCCTACCGGCGCGGTGACCTGGACCTGGCCGACCGGCTGCTCGACGAGAGCCACGAGCTGGTCACCCGGGTCGGTCCGGTGGACTTCCTGGTCGCGACCTTCGTCATCGGGGCCAGGGTGAAGGCCGCGCTCGGCGACCGGTACACCGCCGCGGCCCGGCTCGACGAGGGTGCCCGGCTGGCCGCCGACAACGGCCTGGCCCGCCTCGACGCGCAGGTGCGCGCCGAACGGTCGCGTCTGGGTCTGCCGGTCGGCGAGGACGTCGACCGCGTCACCGCGCTCCCGTCCGGCAACGGCTCACGCCGCAAGTCGGGCGCCGCGGTGCTTATCGCCGAAGCCGGGGAGATCGCCCAGATCCGGGAACTGCTGGCCCAGCAGCGCCTGCGCGCCGACGACCGCGCCGCCCGGCACGCCCGCGCCCTCTACTCCCGGATGCTCGACCAGGGCAGGCCCCGCGCCGAACTCGACGCCACGCTGCTACTGGCCGAGACGCTGGCCGCGGCAGGCTGGATCGGCGAGGCCACCGGCCTGGTGCTGCCGGTGCTCGACACCTGCGCCGAGCTGGGCTGGACCAGGCCCCTGCTCGATGCCGGACCGGGTGTGGTCGGCCTGCTGCACGTGCTGCGCACGCAATCGCACGACGGCAACCAGCACCCGATCCTCACCGAGCTACCGGGGCACTTCCTCGACGAACTGTTGTGACCGCTACGGGGTCCACCACGGACGCAGGGGTACGTCCCAGTGGCCCTCACCGTCGAGTTTCACGCCGAGCACGTGGTGCAGCTGCACGACATTGCGCTGGAAGCCGAGCCGACAGCCCGCCATGTACAGGCCCCACACCTTCGCGGTGCCCTCGCCGACCTCGGCGACGCAGGCGTCCCAGTTCTCGACCAGGTTCTTGCACCATTCGTGCAGGGTGAGCGCGTAGTGCTCGCGCAGGTTCTCCTCGTGCAGCACCTCGAGCCCCACGTTCTGGGCCTCGGCGATGATGCGGCCCGAGCCGATGAGCTCGCCGTCGGGGAAGACGTAGCGGTCGATGAAATCGCCGGCCTTGGTGGTGCGGGTGTTGTCGGGCCGGGTGATGCAGTGGTTGAGGAACAGTCCGCCGGGGCGCAGCTTGTCCTTGATGAAGCCGAAGTAGAACGGGTAGTTGTGCACCCCGATGTGCTCGGTGAGCCCGATCGAGGAGACGGCGTCGAAATCGCCCTCGGGGATGTCGCGATAATCGCTGTAGCGGACTTCGGCGAGGTCGGACAGTCCTTCCTCGGCGATCTTGGCCTGCGCCCAGGCAGCCTGCTCGGCGGACAGCGTCGCCCCGATCACCTTCACCCCGCGCCGGGCGGCGTAGCGGACCATGCCGCCCCAGCCGCAGCCGATGTCGAGCAGCCGGTCGCCCTCCTTCAGGCGCAGCTTGTCGAAGATCAGCCGGTACTTGTTCTCCTGGGCCTGTTCGAGGGTCCAGTCGGGGTCGCCGTAGATCGCGCAGGTGTAGGTCATCGACGGGCCGAGGACGTACTCGTAGAAGGTGTTGGAGACGTCGTAGTGGTGGTGGATGGCCTCGGCGTCGCGGGTCTTGGAGTGGCGCAGGCCCTCCAGCGCGATCCGGCGCCAGCGTGGCAGCGTCTCCTGCGGCGGCGGGGCGATCGGCTTGAGCCGTTCCCAGCCGAGCGAACGCGCGATGGTGACCAACGACAACGCCGATGGGCGGTGGAACTTCATGCCCTGCATCGTCTTCAGGATCTCGTACGGGTCACCGGGATGCACGCCCTCGGCGACCATGTCGCCGGAGATGTAGGCACGCGCCATACCCAGGTCGCCGGGGGCGGTGGCCAGGTAGTTGATGCCGCGCGGGGTCTTGATGTCGAGGGTGAACTCCGCGTCGGCGGGGCCGGTGGTACTGCCGTCGTAGGCGTTGAGCCGGATCGGGATGTCACCGTCGATCAGGGTCTCGAAGACCTCGGCGATGGTGAGCCGGGTTCCCAGCTCGGTGAGGCCGACGGCCCGATCGGTTCGGTCCTTGAATGTCGTCACTTGCGTTGCACCGCCTTCGAATACAGATTCAGCAGTCGTTGGTCCGGGTCGTAACGGTTCTTCAGTTGCGCGTAGGTGTCGCCACCGTAGAGCGCGGCGAACTCGGCTTCGTCGTAATAGGCGTCCGAGTACAGCGATTTGTGTCCGTCCAGGGCGGACACGGTCTTCTCGATGGCGCGGTTGGCCGTGCCTTCCGGCTGACCGGGCACCGTCGGCACGGCCGACCAGAACCCGACGTTGACGTAGGTGCGGTCCGGCTCGAGCGGGTACAGCGGCCACGGACGATCGGATTCCGCGCCGGCGACCGCGCTGTCACGCAACCGCAACGGGCACAACCAGATCGGCTCGATCGGTATTTCCCGCAGGAACCATTCGACGAACTCGGCGGTGCGCCCGACCGGCACCTCGATGTCCTGCACCACGCGTTCCTGGGGCGGGTTGCCCTTGCGGGCCTCGAGCCGGTCGCCGATGTGGTACTTGCGGTCCAGTGCGACCAGCTTCCAGTAGAAACTGCTGCGGCGGTACTTCTTGGGCCAGAAACGGCGGATCTTCGGGTTCTGGGTGCCGAAGGCGCGCGAGCACCAGAACCAGTCGGTGTCCCAGCGCCACAGGTAGTCGTGGATGGTGAGCCGGTCGCGTTTCACGCCGTCGGCGTGCTGGAGCGAGCGGTAGAAGATGTCCATGCCGGTGTAGTCGCTGACCGGGCCGGGCTCGTCGGTGCGCCTGCCCAGCGTCAGGTAGCTCTCCTCGGCGGTGAACACCACGCCGTCGAGGTAGTCGACCTGTTCGCCCTGGTAGCTGCGCTCCACCACGATGCGTTCCAGTTCGGCTTCCAGTTCCCGCAGGTCGTGGAAGCGCACGTGCCGCAGTGCGACGAACGGCTGCACCGGTTCGAGTTCGATCTTCAGCCGGACGGTGTAGCCGAGGGTGCCGTAGGAGTTCGGGAAGCCGTGGAACAGTTCGGCGTGCTCGTTGGTGGCGGTCGCGGTGACGATCTCGCCGGAACCGGTCAGCACGTCCATTTCCAGCACGGATTCGTGCGGGAGGCCGTTGCGGAAGGAGGTCGACTCGATGCCGAGGCCGGTCACCGCGCCACCGAGGGTGATGGTCTTGAGCTGCGGCACCACCAGCGGCGCCAAGCCGTAGGGGAGGGTGGCGGCGACCAGGTCCTCGTAGGTGGTCATGCCCGCCACGTCGGCCGTCCTGGCCTCCGGGTCGACGGCGATCACCTGTCCGAGTCCGGAGACATCCAGGCCGGGCGCGGTGGTCGCGGCTCTGGCGCGGAACAGGTTCGACGTCTTCTTGGCCAGGCGGACGACAGCACCGGGAGGGATGGCGCGATAGCTTGCCAGCAGTCGTGCCACGCCCTCTCGGTGCGCAGGGTATCCAGACTCGCGTGCGGCCGGTGCGTGGCCGGCTCTGCCCAACAGACTCACTGCCACCCCTCGACGCTAGTACTCCCACGCCCGCCCGGCCACCGGATAGTTGCGCGCCGTCACGAAAAGTCCCCTGGCCGGGGGTTCGGAACGGGCACAGGGCAGGATGTAACCCGGTCGAGATATCGCACCCGGCGACAAGGAGTCAACAGTGGGACAGGTCAGCGCCAGCAGTTCGATCGTGGTCGCGGCGGATCCGCAGCGCACCATCGAGGCGATCGGCGACTACGAAACGGTCCGCCCCCGCATCCTCTCGTCGCACTACCGCGACTACAAGGTGATCGAGGGCGGCAAGGGCGCGGGCACCGTGGTCGAGTGGACCCTGCAGGCCACCGAGAAGCGTTCGCGCAACGTGCGCGCGAATGTCACCGTGTCGGACTCGATCCTGACCGAGCGTGACGCCAATTCCACGATGGTCAACACCTGGACCGTCACCCCGGAGGGCACTGGATCGCGCGTCACCGTCCGCACCACCTGGCAGGGCGCGGGCGGCATCGCAGGCATCTTCGAGGGCATCTTCGCCCCGCTGGGCCTCAAGAAGATCCAGGCCGAAGTTCTCGGCAACCTCGCGCGCGAACTGGCCTGAGACCCCGCAACCCCGCGGCGCCAGCCGCTATTCGGCACCGATGTCGAAGAGGTTTCCTTCGGGGTCGGCGAGGGTGGCCCATTGCTGGCCGTATTCGTCGAAGTCGCCGATGTGCTTGCCGCCCAGGCTGATCGCGCGCTCGATGTAGTCGCGCCATTCGGCGGCGTGGTAGTCCAGGTGGACGACGTTCTTGCCCGGATTCTTGTCGTCGACCTGGATGAACATCAGGATCGGCGACAGTTCCGCGGTCTTGCCGACGGTGGCGAAGAACTCCGAGGCTTCCGGGTCGACGGGCACGCCGAGCAGTTGGGCGTAGAAGTCGGCCAGGGCCGCGGCGTTGTGGCAGTCGAACGTGACATTGCCCAGGGCGAGGGTCATCGATTTTCTCCTTCGGTGATCGGCCAGCACACCTCGGTGCGGTAGTCGGCCGGGTTTTCGGTGAGGTCCGGTCCGACGAGATAGCGCTCGCGGACCGGTTCGTCGGGTAGGGCGATGGCGTGTTCGGCGACGTGGCTGCCGAGTGCGCCGTAGGTGCGGTCGAAGTCCTCGAAGGCGCCGGTGTGCACGGTGATCGCGAAGCGCACCGCCGGGAACCCGGTGACCTCCATGCCCGCGGGCACCACCAGTTCGGTGCCCGGCGGGATCGGAACGTAGGCGGTGACCGTGCCGAAGTCCTCGGTGAAGAACTCCGTCGAATAGGTCGCGCCCGCGACGCCACCCGGGGTGACGCCGAGGGCGATCAGGCTGGTGTAGAGCTGCTCGAACGACTCGTCGCACCACGGCCCGATCGCCTGGTGCTCGACGAGTTCGGTGCGGGTGAGCGCGGTGAACGCCGGTTCCACCCGGTAGTCCACCCGCAGCGGGGGCGCGGGTTCGGTGAGCAGCGCGCGCAGCGAGGAGATCACGTCCTGCGTGCGCCGCAGCTCGGCTTCCATCCTGCTCAGGTGCGCGCGCAGTGTGACATCGCGTTCGGCCGGGTCGGTGGCCGCCAGCACCGCGCGGATCTCCGGTAACGGCATGTCCAGATCGCGCAGCCTGCGGATCAGATGCGCGCCCTCGACCTGCGCGGTGGAGTACCTGCGATAGCCGGTCCCCGCGTCCACCGCGACGGGTTCGAGCAGCTCGATCTCGTGGTAATAGCGCAGCGTCTTCACGCTGAGATGGGTGAGGCGGGCGAATTCGCCGATCGCCACAGTGGCTGTCATGGGAACCAGCCAACACCCTCCAGCGGGGGGAGGGTCAACAACGGCTCAGGCTGGGGCCAGCACGAAGGCGGCCAGCAGGGGCCACTCGCCCTCGCGCCACCACGAGTAGCCGAACCAGACGCCGGGGGCGATCTCGCGGATCTCGTCGTAGACCTGCGGGGTGGGCGAGGGGGCGTAGTTCAGCGCCCAGGTGGTCTTGCCGTCGAGGATCGACGGTGCCCGGTAGACGTCGGCGGGGAAGGCCTCGATGCCCGCGCCGGTGACCCGGTTGGTCAGTGTGCCGCCGTCGGGCCCGGTGCGGAAGACCTTGCCGATCCACAGCGCGGGCGCGATGCCGGTGAACTGCTGCGGGCGGGTCACCCAGCCGTTGGTGACCCCGTTGGGGACCGCGCCCGCCTCCGCGTCGCGGTAGATCTGGTCCTGCTGGGTGACGCTGCAGCGAAACCGCAGCGAATCCAGGGTCACCCCGGGGTTGCCGGTGTCGACGACGCAACCGCGTCCGTAGTCGGTGACCTCCGCCGACGCGGTGGGGGCGGCGAGAAAGAGCAGGCAGGCGGTCGACGCGCACAGGGCTGCCGCGGTGGACAGTCGAGCACGGGTGGCATTCATCTGTTCTCCCTGGGGTTGCTGGACCTGGCCCGACCTCGATCGATCGTAGGGCGCGCACCGCGATCCGGATCGAATGCGGAATGCCAGCAACGAATCTGTTATCTGAACAGGCGTCGGTTACGGTCCGGTCGGTATGCGCGCCCCCGGTCGCGCATGTGGGACCATCGCCGGCGAAGCCGTGCGTACTAGGCTTGGAGCCGACGACTTTCTAGAGAGGACTTCCTGTGCAACCCGGTGATGGTCAGTTCGATATGCAGGCATTGCTCGCCCAGGCCCAGCAGATGCAGCAGGCGGTGATGCAGGCCCAGGCCGAGCTGGCCGAGTCCGAGGTGCAGGGGCAGGCCGGTGGCGGGCTGGTGCAGGCCACCATCAAGGTCAGCGGTGAGGTCACCGCGCTGACCATCGACCCGAAGGTGGTCGACCCCGACGATGTCGACGGCCTGCAGGACCTGGTCATCGGTGCGATCAACGACGCCATGGCCAACGCGCAGAAGCTCGCGGCCGAGCGGCTCGGCCCGCTCTCGGCCGGTCTCGGCGGCGGTTCGCTGCCCGGTCTGCCCGACTTCTGATGTATGAGGGGCCGGTTCAGGATCTGATCGACGAGCTGGGCAAACTGCCCGGCGTCGGTCCCAAGAGCGCCCAGCGCATCGCGTTCCATCTGCTCGGCGTGGAGCCGCCGGAGATCGACCGGCTGCAGGCGGCGTTGCAGAAGGTGCGCGACGGTGTGCAGTTCTGTGTGTCGTGCGGCACCGTCGCCGACGGCGAACTGTGCCGGATCTGCGCCGACCCGCGCCGCGACCGCACCATGATCTGCGTGGTCGAGGAACCCAAGGACGTGCAGGCCATCGAGCGCACCCGCGAGTTCCGCGGGCGCTACCACGTGCTCGGCGGCGCGCTCGACCCGCTCAGCGGCGTCGGGCCCGACCAGCTGCGCATTCGCGAGCTGCTCACCCGGATCGGCAATCAGGACGACGGCGTCGACGTCAGCGAGGTGATCATCGCGACCGACCCGAACACCGAGGGCGAGGCGACGGCCACCTACCTGGTACGCATGCTGCGTGATTTCCCCGGACTGTCGGTCACCCGGCTGGCCTCGGGCCTGCCGATGGGCGGCGACCTCGAATTCGCCGACGAGCTGACCCTCGGCCGCGCCCTGTCGGGCCGCCGCGCGCTCTGATCAGAACTCGACGCGGGTCCAGGAGACCTCCGCGCCCGCGTCGGGTTCGCCGTTGGCCCAGGCCCAGATGATGCGCGCGACCTGGGCCGGGTCCTCCAGGGTGGTGCCGAAGTGCTTGTCGGCCGAGCCGTCGCGGTATTCGAGGGTGTACGGGCCCGCCGGGTCGCGGTAGGTCTGGATGTAGCGCTGTTCGCCGCGCTCGACGATCAGATACGGATTCGGATCGGCCAGCCCCGCCACCCACCGGTGCGCCAATTCCTCGGTGAGATACGGGAATTCGCCCGCGCCGCCATGCGTCACCGCGATCGGGATGTGCCCCGCGGGATCGATCAGCCAGCTCAGCTGCGGATCGTAGACGGCGTACCCACGCGGCGTCGCGAGATCGAACAGCAGGTTGCGCACGAACCCGATCGCGTCGTACGGCGACGGCACATACAGCGTGTCCCCACTGGGCCCACCCACCGTCTCCACACTCAGAAACACGTCATCGACCGGCAACTCACTGTTGCGCTCGTTCAACTCCGCCGCGATCTCCGCGATCGCCCCCGACTCCGGCTTCCCCTCCTGCTCCGCCAGATAGGCGTCCACCTCATCGATAGACCCGGCGACCCCGGACGGAAGAATGATGTGGTCGTAGCTCACCAGCCCAGCCTACGTGCAGCAAACCCGCCGTCCCGGTTCGGTGTCCCGGCGCCGCGCGCAGGGCGTTACCGTGGGGTTTCGGTGGGGTTCGGGTCGGGAAACGCCGGGGTTGTGCGGGGGCGGTGGGGTGGTTCGGTGTGGTCAACTGGGGTATGGGCATCAAGGTGTCGCTCGAGCACCGGACCGCGTACTCGTTCGATCGGCTCGTGGAGGTGCATCCGCACGAGGTGCGGTTGCGGCCCGCGCCGCATTCGCGGACGCCGATCGAGGCTTATTCGCTGGAGGTGTCCCCGGCGGGGCACTTCGTGAATTGGCAGCAGGACGCGTTCGGGAATTTTGTTGCGCGGCTGGTGTTTCCGGAGCCGACGCGGGAATTGTCGATCACCGTGGGGTTGATCGCGGATCTCGAGGTGGTCAATCCGTTCGATTTCTTCGTCGAGGATTACGCGGAGTATTTCCCGTTCGCCTATCCGGCGGCGCTGGCGGCGGATCTGGAGCCGTATCTGCGGCCGGTCGGTGACGCCGGGGAACTGGTGCGGGAGTGGGTGCGGGTGCATCGGCCGCGGGGGCGGATGCGGTCGATCGACGGGCTGGTCGAGCTGAATTACGCGCTGCGGAATGCGGTCGACTACACCGTGCGGATGGAACCGGGGGTGCAGACGCCCGAGCACACGCTGCGCAGCGGGCTCGGGTCGTGCCGGGATTCGGCGTGGCTGCTGGTGGCGATCCTGCGGGAGCTGGGGCTGGCGGCGCGGTTCGTGTCGGGGTATCTGGTGCAGCTCACCTCGGATACGCCCGCGCTGGACGGGCCGTCGGGGCCCGGCGCCGATTTCACCGATCTGCATGCCTGGACCGAGGTGTATCTGCCCGGCGCCGGGTGGGTCGGCATGGACCCCACCTCGGGATTGTTCGCCGGTGAAGGCCATATTCCGCTGGCCGCGACGCCGCATCCCGGTGCGGCGGCGCCCATCACCGGGGCGACCGGGATCACCGAGGCCACCCTGGAATTCAGCAACGTGGTGCGCCGGGTGCACGAGGACCCGCGAGTCACCCTGCCCTACACCGATTCCCAGTGGGCCCGCATCACCGCCTCCGGCGCCGCCGTCGACGCGCGCATGGCCGCCGCCGACGTGGGCCTGACCATGGGCGGCGAACCCACCTTCGTCTCCATCGACGACCAGATGAGCCCCCAGTGGACCACCGACGCCGACGGCCCCCACAAACGCGAACGCGCCGTCGACCTGGCCGACCGCCTGCGCGCCATCTACGCTCCCACGGGCATCGTCCAATACCGCCAGGGCAAGTGGTACCCGGGAGAACCGCTGCCCCGCTGGGAGATCGCCATCGCCTGGCGCGCGGACGGCCGGCCGATCTGGACCGGACAGGATCTACTGGCCGACCCGTGGACGCCGCTCGGCCCGGCCCGAGTCGCTACCGGCGAAGCGGACAGCGCGGCCGGCGGCGAAATGGGCGGCACCACCAGCCCGGACCCGACGACGGGCGACGCGGCCCCCGCTGCCCCGACCCGTCCGCCGTCGAGTAGCACCGACGTGTTCCGCGGCGAATCCACCCCGGTCGACCACGTCGAAACAGGCGGTGAACTCGGCGAGCGAGTGGACGCGGCAACCGTGGCCGGGGCGGTGCAATCGGGGACCGTAGGGGACACCTTCGATCCCTCGCGCCCGGTGACAACGCAGCCTGCCTCCGCGCAGCCCCAGAACGCTCCCGCGATGCCGGTTGTCGAGAACTCGCTCGATACCGGACAACCGTGGACCACCGGCAACCGACAGTCCCCGAAACCGCCCGCGGACAACGATGCCGCGCGCTCGCTGATCGCCGGGGTCGCGAAGTCCCTCGGTCTGCCACCGACCCAGGTACGGCCCGCCTACGAAGACCCCCTGGCCCGGCTGGCCGCCAAGGTCAGCGCCCCAGACGGGGAGCCTCCCGAGGACGACATCGCCCCGGAGACGGATTCCCCGCAGACCCGGCGCGACCTGCTCGCGAGGCTCGACGCGGCCGTCGACGAGCCGAGCGCGTTCGTCCTGCCACTGCACCGGCGCGAGGACGGCACCGGCTGGGCGAGCGCGGACTGGCAGTTGCGGCGGGGCCGGGAGGACGGTGGTCCGGGCCGGATCGTGCTGGCCGAGGGCGATTCGCCCGCGGGACTCAGGCTTCCGCTGAATTCGGTGTCGTGGCACGAACCGCCGGTGCAGCCCGAGGCCGACCCGCTGTTCCAGGGGCCGCTGCGGCCGTCGCGCACGGAACCGCCCGCCGAGGTCGAAGAGGCGGATTTCCGGCCGACCACCGCGCTGGTCGCGCAGGTGCGCGCGGGGCGGCTGCACGTGTTCCTGCCGCCGGTCGCCGAACTCGACGACTTCCTGGATCTGCTCGCGAAGATCGAACAGGCGGCGGTCGCGATCGAGCAGCCGGTGGTGCTGGAGGGTTATGCCCCGCCGGGTGACGCTCGCCTGCACACCTTTTCGATCACCCCCGATCCCGGGGTGATCGAGGTGAACATCATGGCGACGGCTTCCTTCGCCGAGCAGGCCGAGGTGCTGAGCACCCTCTACGAGCAGGCCAGGCTCGCACGGCTGAGCACCGAATCCTTCGAGGTCGACGGCACGCACGGCGGGACCGGCGGCGGTAACCACATCACGCTCGGCGGTGCCACTCCGGCGCGTTCGCCGCTGCTGCGCAGACCGGATCTGCTGGTTTCGATGCTCACCTACTGGCAGCGTCATCCGGCGCTGTCGTACCTGTTCGCGGGACGGTTCGTCGGTCCCACCTCGCAGGCGCCGCGCGCGGACGAGGGTCGTGAGGACGCGCTCTACGAACTCGAGATCGCCTTCGCCGAAATCGCCCGCCTCACCGCCGAGAAGGCCGCTCCGGGGGCCGAAATCCGGTCCGCCCCCTGGCATATCGACCGGGCCCTGCGGCACCTGCTCACCGATCTCACCGGCAACACCCACCGCGCCGAATTCTGCATCGACAAGCTCTACAGCCCGGATTCCGCGCGCGGCAGGCTCGGCCTGCTGGAACTGCGCGGCTTCGAGATGCCGCCGCATTTCCAGATGGCGATGGTGCAGTCGCTGCTGGTGCGCGGGCTGGTGGCGATGTTCTGGGAGCGGCCCTACCGGGCGCCGCTTATCCGGCACGGCGCGAACCTGCACGGCCGCTATCTGCTGCCGCATTTCCTGACCGCCGATATCGCCGAGGTCGCCGCCGATCTGCGCGCGCACGGCATCGACTTCGACACCGGCTGGCTCGACCCGTTCACCGAGTTCCGTTTCCCCCGCATCGGCACCGCGATCGTCGACGGGGTGGAACTGGAACTGCGCGGCGCGATCGAACCGTGGCTGACCCTCGGCGAACAGGCCACCGAGCAGGGCACCGCCCGCTACGTCGACTCCTCGGTGGAGCGCTTGCAGGTGCGGGTGGTCGGGGCCGATCGCGGCCGGTACGTGCTGACCTGCAACGGGATGCCGGTGCCGCTGCTGGCCACCGACACGACCGACGTGCAGGTGGCGGGCGTGCGGTATCGCGCCTGGCAGCCGCCGAATTCGCTGCACCCCTCGATCACCGTCGACGCGCCGCTGGTCTTCGACCTGGTCGACCCGGCGACGGGCCTGTCGCGCGGCGGCTGCACCTACCACGTCGTGCATCCTGGCGGCCGTGCCTTCGACGACGCTCCCGTCAATGCCGTCGCCGCCCAGTCCCGGCGCAATCGCCGCTTCGAAGCCGCGGGACACACCGTGAATCCCCGGGATCCGGCCGAACTCCGTGCGAAGATCGCGGCGCAGTCGACCGACGTCGGCGCACCGGGCATCCTGGATCTACGTCGCGCGCGCACCGTGTGGGACTGGGCCGGCGACCGGTAGGGATCGGCGAGCGAAGGAGCAAGCCAGGGTGCCTGATCGACTGGACCGTCCCCCGGGCGTGCCGACCCTGCATCAACAGGTGGCCGAGCAATTCGCCCGGTACCGGGCGGCAGGCGACGCCGACGCGCGGTTCGACGGGTGCGGCAGGCCGACGGCCGGGTACTACGACGAACTGGTCGACAGTCACGGCCGGGTGCGGGCGATGTGGTCGGAGCTGTCGGCGGGGTTCGCCGATCAGGGTGTCGCCGGGATCGGGCGCATCGAGGACCGGGTGCGCAGGCAGATCGAGGACGACGGCGTCACCTACACCGAGGTCGGTCTCGGTGACGACGCCGCGACCGCCTCGCCCTGGCGGCTCGACCCGATCCCGCTGCTGGTCTCGGCCGACGACTGGACCCGGCTGGAGAGCGGGCTCGTGCAGCGCTCGCAGGTGCTCGACGAGGTGCTCACCGATGTGTACGGACCGCGCAGGCTGCTGAGTTCGGGACTGCTGCCGCCGGAGATCGTGTTCGGCAGCACCGGGTATGTGCGGGCCGCGCACGGCATCACCATTCCCGGCACCCACCAGCTGTTCCTGCACGCCTGCGACATCAGCCGCTGGAGCGACGGACAGTTCCGGGTGCTGGCCGACTGGGCGCAGGCGCCCTCGGGCGCGGGGTACGCGCTGGCCGACCGGCGGGTGGTGTCGGAGGCCATTCCCGAGGCGTTCGAGCACGCGATCCCGCGCCCGCTCACCCCGTTCGCGCGGGCCATGCGGCTGATGCTCGAGGAGGCCGCGCCCGAACTGGCCGACGGCGAGGAACCGGTGGTGGTGGTGCTCAGCCCCGGCTCGCACTCCGAAACCGCCTTCGACCAGGCCTATCTCGCGCAGACGCTGGGTTTCCCGCTGGTCGAGAGCGCCGATCTGGTGGTGCGCGACGGCGCGCTGTGGATGCGCTCGCTGGGCAGCCTGGAACGCGTCGATGTGGTGTTGCGCCGGGTCGACGCCGAGTTCTCCGATCCGCTGGACCTGCGCGCGGATTCGCGGCTCGGCGTGGTGGGGCTGGTCGAGGTGCTGCGGCGCGGGGCCGTCACGGTGGTCAACACGCTGGGCAGCGGACTGCTGGAATCGCCCGCGCTGAGCGCGTTCCTGCCGCGGATCGCGCGCTCGGTGCTAGGCGAGGACCTGCTACTCGACGGCACGCCCGCCTACTGGGGCGGCGACGACACCGAACGCGCGCACCTGATCGGCCATCTCGACCAGCTGGTGGTGCGGTCGGCTGTCGACGGGACGACGATCGTCGGGCCCACCCTGTCCTCGGCCGAACGCGGCGAACTCGCGGCCCGGATCGAGACCGAGCGGTGGAAGTGGGTGGGCCAGGAGCCCGCCGAGTTCTCCGTCGCGCCCGCCGTGGAAGGGGCCACCGGGCTGGCGCCGGTGCCGGTCGGTATGCGGCTGTTCTCGCTGGCCAGGCGCGGTGGTTACACGGCGATGGCCGGTGGGCTCGGACAGCAGTGGATGCGGCTGGAACCGAGCCGCACCGTGATCAAGGTGGCCGCCAAGGACGTGTGGGTGCGGGCGGCTCCGGCGGTGGCCGCCGCGGTCGGCGCGGAGGCGCCGCACGAGGAACGGCTGCGTCGCGCGGTGCCGGTGGTGGAGGCGGTGAGCTCGCCGCGTGTGCTCAACGACCTGTTCTGGATGGGCCGCTACAGCGAACGCGCCGAGGCGGTCGTCCGGCTGCTGGCCGCCACGCACGACATCTACCAGGACTATCGCTACCGCCCCTGGCACGACGGCGCCGAGGGTCTGCCGATCCTGATGCGCGCGCTGTCGCTCACCACCGGCACCACCGCGCCGGAGTCGGTGCTGCCGCACGAGACGCCCACCGGCCCGGCGCCGATCGCGCAGATCCAGCTCGGCCGGGGCGAGGACCAGTCCGGTGAGCCGGACGCGGACACCGACGCGGCGGTGCCCGAGCCGGGTGACCTCACCGCGCAGGTCCGGCGGGCGGTCGCGGGCGCCTCGGCGGACGGATTCGACTACCTCGCATCGCTCACCGGTGACCGCAACCTGCCCGGGTCCCTGTCCTACGCGGTCGACCACTACGGTTCGGCCGCGCGCGCCGTGCGTGACCAGCTCTCGGCCGACACCTGGATGATCCTCGGCGCCGTCGACCGCGCCCTCGCCGAATTCCGCGGGGCCAGTGCCGAACAGGAGAACGCCCTGTCGGCGGTGCATTCGCTGACGCTGGCGGCGCTGCTGTCGCTGTCGGGGATCGGCGCGGAATCGCTGGTGCGCGACACCGGCTGGTACGTCATGGATATCGGCAAGCGGATCGAACGCGGACTCGGGCTGGCGGCGCTGCTGAAATCGACGCTGGCGCAGTCGAACCCGCCCGAGGTGGACGCCGTGGTCGCCGACGCCGTCCTGGTGGCTACCGAGTCGGCGGTGAGTTACCGGCGCCGCCATCGCGGTTCGGCACACGTGGCCGCGCTCGCCGGGCTGCTGCTGTTCGACGCGGGCAATCCGCGCTCGCTGGTGTATCAGCTCGACCGGCTCGAAGCCGACTTCCAGGCACTGCCCGGCGGTTCGGGCGCCACGCGGTCGCAGCGGCTGCTGGCCGACGCCCAGCGCATGCTGCGCCGCGTCGACCCGGCCGAGCTGGAGAACACCGACCCGGCCGGAATCCGCACCGAGCTGGTGGAACTGCTGGAGGGGGTGCACTTGCGGCTGCGCAAGCTGTCGGAGTCGTTCGAGGCGACCAAACTCGCGGTGCCCGTGGGTATCCAGCCGCTGTGGGGTAACACCAGGATGGTCGGATGAGCAGGCGCTACCGGGTGGTGCACCGCACCACCTACCGCTACTCCGACGAGGTCACCAGCTCCTACGGGCGTGCCTTCCTCACCCCGCGCGCCTTCGCCGGGCAGCGGCTGCTCGAACACGACATCGTCATCGATCCGGTGCCGTCGGACCGGTCGGTGGGCAATGACGTCTACGGCAACGCGACCACCTTCTTCCACGTCACCGCCGAACACCGGACGCTGGAGGTGACTGGGGAATCGCTGGTCGACGTCGACGGCGAGCACCCGTCCACGCTGGCCGGCGCCGATCTCCCGTGGGAATCGGCGCGTCCGGGCGCGACCACCGGCCCGCTGGCGGTCGAGTTCACCCTCGACCTGCTGCCCCCGGAGATCACCCCGGAGGTGTTCGACTACGCCGCCAAGAGTTTCGCGCCGGGGCGGCCGCTGCTGGAGGCGGTCACCGAGCTGAACACCCGGATCAATCGCGATTTCCGCTATGTCTCCGGTTCCACCACGGTCAGCACGAGCGTGGCCGATGTGTTCGCCGCGCGCGAGGGCGTCTGCCAGGATTTCGCCCGCATCGGCGCGGCCTGCCTGCGTTCGCACGGGCTGGCGGCGCGCTATGTGTCGGGCTATCTGGCCACCGATCCGCCGCCCGGCAAGGAGCGCATGGTCGGGGTCGACGCCACCCACGCCTGGGCGGCGGTCTGGCTGCCCGGCACCGATCCCACCGACCGCACCGGTCGCTGGATCGCCTTCGACCCCACCAACGACCAGTTCGCCGACGAGCGGTACGTGACCGTGGCGTGGGGCCGCGACTACCAGGATGTTCCCCCGCTGCGTGGCATCATCTACACCGACGCCAAACAGTCCACGATCACGGTCTCGGTCGATGTAGCCCCGGTGGAGGTGTAGGTCTTGCGTGATTTCGTGTGCCCGAACTGCGGACAGCAGCTGGCGTTCGAGAATTCGGTGTGCCTGTCGTGTTCGAGCCCGCTCGGGTTCAGCCTGCGGGAACGCGCCCTGGTGGTGATCGGTGATCCGCCGGGTGCGGCGGCCGTCGATCCGGTGGGCGGGGTGGTCGACGGCGACCGGTTCCGGCTCTGCGACAACCTGCATGTGGCGCAGTGCAATTGGCTGGTCTCCGACGAGTACGGCGCGCCGGGCCCGAAGCTGTGCGCCTCCTGCGCGCTCACCCGCACCCGCCCCAACGACGCCGACACCGCCGGGCTGGCCGCCTTCGCCGAGGCCGAGGCGGCCAAGCGACGTCTGATCTTCGAGCTGGCCGAACTCGGGCTGCCGATCGTCGGCCGCGACGCCGACCCGCACGGCCTGGCCTTCGACCTGCTCTCCAGCCGCACCGCCGACGTGCTGACCGGGCATGTCGACGGCGTGGTCACCCTCGACCTGGCCGAGGCCAACGACCCGCACCGCGAGCAACTGCGCATCGAGATGGCCGAGCCCTATCGCACGCTGCTGGGCCACTTCCGCCACGAGATCGGCCACTACTACTTCCCGGTCCTGGTCACCGGTGCCGACGCGCTCGCCCGCTTCCGCGAACTGTTCGGCGACCCCGACGCCGACTACCAGGCGGCCCTGGACCGCCACTACTCCCAGGGCGCGCCCGCGGGCTGGGACAACGACTACGTGTCCTCCTACGCCACCATGCACGCCGCCGAGGACTGGGCCGAGACCTTCGCCCACTACCTGCACATCCGCGACACCCTCGACACCGCCGCGGCCTTCGGCTTCGCCCCCGCGGGCGCCACGCTGGACCGTCCGCAGGTGGGCCGGGCGGGCTTCGACAAGATCATCGAGCTGTGGTTGCCGCTGGCCTGGGCGCTGAACATGGTCAACCGCTCGATGGGCCACGACGACCTGTATCCGTTCGTGCTGCCGGACCGGGTGCTGGAGAAGATGCGGTTCGTGCACGATCTGTGCACCGATGCCAGCACCTCGGCCACGGCGGTGAAGGCCACCGCCTAGAGCGGACAAACCCGGCATTTCGGGTACGGTGTGGGGTGTCGGCGGCTATCCTCCCGGTTTGAGACCAACGCGTCTCAGAACCCGCTGGATGAGGATGCTATGAACACACCCTTGGTCACCGTCGGACTCCCGCTGGCGCTGGCGGTGATCATGTTCGGCCTCGGGCTCTCGCTCACCGTCGCCGACTTCACCCGCATCGCCAAGACCCCGCGCGTGGTCGCCATCGCGCTGATCTGCCAGGTCGTGGTGCTGCCGGTCATCGCGTTCGGGCTGGTGCTGGCCTTCGGGCTGCCGCCGATCCTGGCCGTCGGCATGATGCTGCTCGCGGCCTCGCCCGGCGGGACCACGGCCAATCTGTTCAGCCACCTGTTCCGCGGGGACGTGGCGCTCAACGTCTCGCTCACGGCGGTGAATTCGGTGCTGGCAGTGGTCACCGTGCCGCTGGTCACCAACTTCGCCATCGACTACTTCGAGCCGTCCGGCGGGGCCGACGCGATCGGCTTGCAGATCGGCAAGGTGGTGCAGGTGTTCGCTATCGTGCTGGTGCCCGTCGCGCTGGGCATGCTGGTGCGGCGCTGGTCGCAGGATTTCGCCACCCGGATGGAACGCCCGGTGCGCATCGGCTCGGCGGTGACGCTGGTGCTGGTGATCGTCGGCGCCATCCTCAGCGATAGCGGCGCCGACGACGCGCTGGCCGACGTCGGCGTGATCACGCTGGTGTTCTGCCTGATCAGCCTGACCATCGGCTACCTGGTGCCACGCCTGCTCGGCATCCGCACCCGGCAGGCCATCGCCTGCTCGATGGAGGTCGGCCTGCACAACAGCACCATCGCGATCACCATCGCGCTCAGCGTCATCGGCAGTACCGAGATGGCGATGCCCGCGGCCGTCTACGGCGTGGTGATGTTCCCGCTGGCGGCCGGTTTCGGCTGGCTCATCACCCGGCCGTGGCTGCGGCGACGGGTACCCGCGCCCGCCGAGTGATCAGGCGTGGGCGGCGTAGATGTGGCGGGCCAGTTCGTCGCGCAGGGCGATGAATCCGGGGTCGGCCCGGACGGTGTCGAAGTCGGCGCCGGGCTCGAAGCCGGGCGTCACATCGTGCACGATCCGGCCGGGCCGGGTGCCCATCACCAGGACGCGGGTGCCGAGCAGGATGGCCTCCTCGATGCCGTGGGTGACGAACAGGACCGTCTTGCGGCGCTCGCGCCACAGGCCGAGCAGTTCGCGTTGCAGGCGTTCCCTGGTGAGCGCGTCGAGTGCGCCGAAGGGTTCGTCCATCAAGACGATGCCCGGATCGTTGATCAGCACCCTGGCGATCTGCGCGCGCTGCTGCTGACCGCCGGAGAGCTCGTAGGGCCTGCGGTCGCCGAGCTCGTCGAGACCGACCAGCTCGAGCAGCCGCTGGGCCTCGGCGCGACGCGCGTCCTTGCGCACCCCACGCACTTTCGGGCCGAACTCGACATTGCCGCGCACCGTCAGCCACGGATACAGATTCGCCTGCTGGAACACCACCCCGCGATCGGGATCGGGCCCGGTGACCACCCGCTCGCCCACCCGCACCTCGCCCGAGGTCGGCGCGAGGAAACCGGCCAGGATATTGAGCAGCGTCGACTTGCCGCACCCGGACGGGCCGACGACACAGACGAATTCGCCGGGCTCGATGGTGAGATCGGTCGGCGCGAGCACCGGCACGTCACCGTCGGGACCGGGGTAGCTCTTGCACACCCCGGTCAGCGTCACCCGCTCGGCGTCGCCGGTCGCAGGCCCGGTGCTCACGAGGCCGCGCCCGCCGCGGGGGCGACCGCGATGCCGTCGCGGTACTGCTGCTCGCCGCCGACCGCGGTGACGCCACCCTGGCTCAGCAGGAAGCGCGCGGTGCCGGTGAGGTCGGCGGCGAAACCGCCACCGAGATAGCGCGGTCCGGCCTGCTCGGCGGCGGGCAGGTACTGGTATCCGGCCAGCTGGGGGACGACCTGGTCGGGCGCGATACCGAGTTGCGCGCCGATCGAGACGGCCGCGTCGGCATGCTGGGTGCGCAACTGCTCGACGGCGTAGTTCTGCACCTTCGCCCAGACGGTGGCGAACGCGGCATTGGCGGCGAGGAACTTCTTGTCGGCGATGGCCACGTCGTAGGTGGGCGCACCGGCGGCCGCGGTCTCGGCGCTGCTGGTGAGCACCGTGCCGCCCGCGGCGGTCAGCTTGGACAGGGTCGGGTCCCACACCCAGGCGGCATCGATCTGGTTGCCCTGCCACGCACCGGGAATCGCCTCGGGCTGCAGGTTGATCAGCTCCACCTGACCGGTCAGCCCGGCCTTGTCGATGGCGGCGAGCAGGCTGTAGTGCGCGGTGCTGCCGAACGGTGTGGCGACCTTCTTGCCGCGCAGCCCGGCCAGCGTGGTCACCGACTTGTCCTTGACCACCAGTGATTCCGAGGTGCCGATCACGTCGTGGATCCACACCACCTGCACCGGCAGGTTCAGCGGCGCGGACAACGCCTTGGTCGCCGGGCTGGAACCGAGTGTGCCGATATCGAGGCTGCCCGCGCCGAAGGCCTGCACCACATCCGCGCCGGAGGCGAACTGGCTCCAGGTGATCTTCGCGTTGGGCAGGCACACCTGCAGCAGATCGCGGTCCTTCACCAGCAGGTCGCCGTTGGGAATCGCCTGATATCCCAGCCGCACCGTGCTGGTGACGCTGGTGTCGGCGGCGAACGGGCAGCTCGCGGCCGCGGCGCCGGTGTCACCGCGCCCCGATTCCACGCACCCCGCGGTGACGGCGAGAACGGCGGTGAGCGCGGCCGAGGTCGCGACGACCTTGCGCACAGTGGTTGTCATGCTTTGCCTTTCCAGGGAACAGCTTTGGTGCCGAGAAACGCGATCACCGCGTCCAGCAGCAGCGCCGCCACGCCGATCACGATGATGCAGGCGATGGTGAGCGGCGTATTCAGTTGTGTGCCCGCCACATAGGCGAGCCCGCCGATGCCGGGAATGCCGTTGTTCAGTTCGGCCGCGACCACGGTGGTCCACGCGAACGCGGTGGCGATGCGGATGCCGCTGATGACATTCGGCAGGGTCGCGGGCAACACGACCAGCGCGATCACCTGGGCGCGCCCGGCGCCGAGCGAGCGGGCGGCGTGGAGATAGTCCTGTTTGACGCCGAGTACGCCGTCGAGGGTGGCCACGGCGATCGGCGGGAAGGCGGCCAGGAACAGCAGCCAGATCTTGGAGGTGTCACCGATGCCGAACCACACGATCAGCAGGCCGATGTAGCCCAGCGGCGGCAGTGCCCGCAGGAAGTTCAGCACCGGCTCGGTGACCCACCGCACCGGCGCGACCATCCCCATCACGAACCCGACCAGCGGCCCGATCACGATCGCCGCCCCCACACCCACGGCGATCCGCTGGATGCTGGCCAGCAGGTGCTCCCAGAGGTAGTAGTTCTGCTCGCCGACCACCCAGCGATCCACCCCGTCGGCGATCCGATGCGTGCTGTTGGCCCGCACGAACGCCTCCCACACGGCCTTCGGCGACGGCAGATACAGCGGATCAACCAGCCCGGCGCCGGTCACGACGCTCCACCCCAGCAGCACGATCCCCACCGCCACGACCCCGGCCAGCACCGACCGCCCCCGCCGCACCCGAGCCCTGCTCGCCTCCCGTTGCCCGGCGACCCCGGCCGTCACCACTGCGGTCACCCGACTCACCTCCACCTCCGGTGCCCCGGCGGTCGCGGCACATGCGAGGCCCGACGCTATCGGCGCACGCGGCGGCTCAGCGAGGGTAAAAGTCGCCCTGAGCCGAATGCCGATGCCGTGTCGTCGGCAGCGTCGCTGGTCTGCTGATCAGGCGCGGAGGCGTTCTCGGCGGAGGCGGTCGACTTCGGGGAGGTCGAGGGGGGCCAGGTCGGTGGGGAGGATGTTCAGGGCCTGGGCGATGAGGAGGTCGGCCAGTTCGGGGTTGCGGGCCAGGGCGGGGCCGTGCAGGTAGGTGCCGATGACCGAGCCCTGGACCACACCCTCGGTGCCGTCGCCGACGCCGTTGCCGACACCGCGGGTGACGCGGGCCAGGGGCGCGGCGTCGGGGCCGAGTTTCGTGCCGCCGCGGTGGTTCTCGAAGCCGGTGAGCGGGGCGGACAGGCCGGGGATCAGGGGGGTGGTGGTCACTTCGCCGATCGCGCGCAGGTCCTGCGGGGAGGTGGTGACGTCGAACAGGCTCACGCCGTCGACCTTCTCGCCCGCCGAGGTCTCGTACCAGTTGCCGAGCACCTGAATGGCCGCGCAGATGGCCAGCACCGGTGCGCCCTTGGCGGCGGCCTGCTGTAGGCCGGGGTACTTCTGCAGGTGGCGGGTGGCCAGGCGCTGGGCGGAGTCCTCGGCGCCACCGAGGGTGTAGATGTCGAAGGAATCGGGCACGGGGTCGGCCAGGGTGATGTCGATGATCTCGGCGTCGTAGCCGCGCATGCGCAGCCGCTGACGCAGCACCAGGGCGTTGCCGCCATCGCCGTAGGTGCCCATCACATCGGGCAGCACCAGGCCGATACGGATGGTCGACTCGCTCACTTGCGTGCCTCCAGGTCGCGGTTGAGATCGCGGAACGCGGTGTAGTTGGCCAGCACCTCGACGTGCCCGGCGGGGCAGGAGGCGATGGCGCGCAGCGGATCGGGGATGAGGGTGTGCTCGACGCCCGCGTAGGTCAGGCGCACGGCCAGGTCGGTGGCGCGTTCGCCCGCGGCGACCACCTGCACGCCCTCGAAGTGCTCGAAGCGCACGTCCCACAGCCAGGACAGGTCCTCGCCGTCGGGCACCTGCCCGTTCACCGCGATCACCAGCCCGGCCGAGGTCGGCTCGATCATCGACAGCGCTTCCTGCCAGCCCGCCGGATTCTTGGCCAGCAGCAGCCGCGCGTCGTGCTCGCCGACGGTGACGGTGCGGTAGCGGCCCGCGATCTCGCGCACGGTGCCGGTGGCGTCGGTCGCCTTGGCGGGCGAGGCGCCCAGCGCCACCGCCGCGGCCACGGCCTGCGCGGCATTACCGCGGTTGGCGCGCCCGGGCAGCGCCAGGTGCAGGGCCGCGCGGAAGCCGTCGGGCCCGCACAGGTCCTCGCCCTCGAGCCACCACTGCGGTTCCGGACGGTGGAAGTCGGCGCCGGTCGAGCGCCAGTTCTCACCCTCCCAGACGATCGGCTCACCGCTGCGCGGGCAGCTGGTGGCGTCGACGGCCCAGCCGCTGCCCGCCGACACCCACACCACGTTCGGATGGTCGTAGGCGATCGAGGCGACCAGCACGTCGTCACAGTTGGCGATGACGACCGCGTCGGGATGACGCTCGAGCCCCGCGCGCAGCTTGCGTTCGATCATGTTGATCTCGCCGACCCGGTCGAGCTGGTCGCGGCTCAGGTTGAGCAGCACGATCGCGGCCGGGTCCAGCGCGTCGCTGACGTGCGGCAGATGCAGTTCGTCGACCTCGATGGCGGCCAGCGCCACCCCGGGATGCAGGCTCAGCGCGGCGACGATGCCCGCGTCCATATTGGCGCCGTCGGCCTGGGTGGCGACCGCGCCGAGGGTGCCCAGCGCCGCGGTGGTCATCCGGGTGGTGGTGGATTTGCCGTTGGTGCCGGTGATCAGCACCGTGCGCCTGCCCCGCCCGAGCTGCGTCATGATCGACGGATCGATCTTCAACGCGATCAGGCCGCCGATCATCGAACCCTTGCCGCGACCCGCCTTCTGCGAAGCCCACGACGCTGCCGCCGCCGCTCGCAAGGCCAGGCGCCCACGCACCGAGATGTCTGCCACGCCGCGAGTCTATGTGCGCGGTGTTACGGGCGGTGTAACCGGCGTTCTACTCGTCGAAGAGGTTGGGCAGGCCGTGGGCGTAGCGGTCGGCGTCGATGGCGCGCAGGGGTTCGAGTTCGGGGGTGCGGCGCAGGCGGAATGTGGTGCAGCGTGGTGCCGGGGAGCCTGCCACGTCGAGCAGCGCGTTGACGGCCGCGCGGGCGGACTCGTTGGCGCCCTCCATGGTCGCCAGGTCCACATCGGTGCGCACGTAGTCGCCGGCCAGGAAGAGGTTCTCGATCGAGCCGTGTGGTTCCGGGCGTGCGTCCCAGGAGCCCGCGGTGTTGATGAGCAGCGGGTCGGCGTTGGCGTTGCGGCTGCCCTGCCAGGTGATGCCGGGGTCGAGGAACCAGGAGTGCACGTCGACCGGACGCAGCAGTTGCTCGCGATCGTTGAGATGTTCGGCCAGCTGCGCCCACACCTCGCGGAAGATCTCCTCGTGGGTGCATTCCTCGGCGGGCTTGCCGTAGAGGATTCCCGGGGTGTGCCAGTCGGAGATGTCGACCGAGAGGCAGTCGGCCACCGTGCCGTCGCCGAAGGTGTTCAGCTTCTGCGTCCACAGCTGGTTCTGGCTGATCGAGGTGAGCGACCACGGGGAGTCGACGAACGCGGTGTGCCCGCGCGAGATGTTCAGTGGGGAACGGAAATAGATCTGCAGGCCGTTCATCCAGTCGACGAACAGCCGTTCGGTGGCCGCGAGTTCCGGTGCGGCGGCGAGCACCTGCGCCGACCAGAGTGTGCGCGCCTGCTCGACCGGCAGCGCGACGACGAAGTAGTCGGCCTCCACCGTGCGCCCGTCGCCGATGCGCGCCCCGCTGACGCGCCGGTCGCGCATGGTCAGTTGCTCGACGCGCGCGCCGAGCTCGAACCGCACGCCCAGGCCGCGCAGGTGCCGCACCCAGGGGTCGATCCAGGCGGTGTTGGTGGTGTTGTCGAGCACCCGGTCCAGGCCGCCGTCGTTGCCAAGGCCCAGCGGATTGCCGAGGAACTGTTCGCCCATGCCGCCGATGGTGCGGGTGCTGGCGAGGTCTTCCTTGGCGGCGACCATGATGCTGGTCAGCGAGCGCGAGACCAGCGCGCGGAATTCGTGCGAACGTTCGTGGCCGCGCACGAAGTCCTGCCAGGAGGTGTGTTCCCACTGGCCGAAGCGGCGGGCCTCGCAGCTGCTGTTGAACACCAGCAGCCGGTTGGCGAAGTAGGCCGCCTCGGCGGGCGGCATCTTCGACATGGTGGTGATGGTGCCCGCGAGGGTCTCGCGGATCGCTTCGGGCGTGGTCGGGGCGGTGATGCCGTCGGGCAGGGCGAGCATGATGTCGTCGGCGTCGCGGCGGGAGAACCGGGCCTCGGGCACGGAGATCAGGTTGGACCACACGCCGTCGGCATTGCCCGCGACCGGAATCCGGCGCATCGTGTCGGGCAGGTTCTGATAGAAGCCGGGGAAGAAGCGGAAGCCGTGCTCACCGGGCAGATCGGGCCTGCCGTCGCGGCCGGTGCCGGGGACCGGGATGCTGCGCGCCTTGCCGCCGAAGGCACGTGCCTCGTAGACGGTGACCTCGAACCCGCGTTCGGCCAGCTCGTGGGCGGCCGTCAGCCCGGCGACACCGCCGCCGAGCACCGCGACCCGTCGTCCGGGGGGTACGCCCAGCGCGATGCCCGGCGCTCCCGCCATCGCCCCTGCCGATACCGCCCCCGCTGCGACCGTGCCGCGAAGAAACGTCCTTCGCGAAACGGGCCACCGCTGTTCCGCCATACGCTGTTCAGCTGCCTTGTTCGAGTATTGCTTGCAATTTGCTACCACTGTAGAGCGCGGCGAAAAGCGGGCCGCAGGGTACCGACCGGTCGCCCGGAAACGCATCGGACGATCGGCACACATGCTAGCCATACGCTTCATCGATCGTCCGCCGAATCGGACATCAGACCCCGGCGAGGCGGGGGCGCGGTTCCGGCTCCTGGACGGGTGCGGCGCGCCGGGTGCTCGTCGCGGCGAAGGCCCCGCCGATGACGATCACCCCGCCGAGCAGCGCCGCCGCCGACGGCTGCTCGCCCAGCGCGAGCCAGGCCGCCGCGATGCCGACCACCGGCACGAGCAGCGACAACGGCGCCACCGTGCCCGCCGGATAGCGGCTCATGAGATACGTCCACAGCCCCGATCCGCAGACCGTCGCGAGCACGGCGATATAGGCCAGCGCGACCAGCGCGGGCCATCCGGCGGCGGTGGTGACGGCGGTGCCGAGCGCGCGGAACCCGGTGCCAGGGCCCTCGACAAGCATCGACAGCGCCAGCATCGGCAGCACCGGCACCACCGACATCCACAGCGTGAGATGCAGCGGGTCGAAGCCGGGGGAGTCCGCACCCGCCTGCCGGGCACCGATGTTCCCGAACGCCCAGCCGAGGCCACCGGCCAGGGTGAGCAGCACCGGGAGCAGGGTGGCGGTGGCGAAGCGGTCGGCGGCGATGATCGTCATCCCGGCCACGGCCACCGCCAGCCCCGCGAGTTGCACCGGCCGCAACCGTTCGCGCAGCAGCACCGCGCCGAGGACGACGGTGAACGGCGCCGAGGACTGCAGCACCAGCGAGGCCAGCCCGGTCGGCATGCCCACGCGCATGGCGGTGAACAGGAAGGCGAACTGCGCGATGCCGAATCCGGCGCCGTAGAGCAGCAGCCACCGGGTCCGCACCGCCGGGCGCGGGACGAAGACCAGCACCGGGATCGCGATCACGGCGAAGCGCAGGGCGACGAAGAAGAAGGGCGGGAAGTGGTCGAGGCCGATCCGGATGGCCAGGAAATTCAGGCCCCAGAGCACGACGACGGTGAGGCCGAGCAGGCGGTCGCGGGTGGTCACGCACTCATCGTGCGGTCGGCGAAGCATCAGGACAATCGAATAAAAATGCACCGATAACGTAGATTTACTTCATGTTCTCCATCGAGCGGCTGCGCATCCTGCGCGAACTCGCCGACCGGGGCACCGTCGCCGCCGTGGCCGAGGTGCTGTCGATGACACCGTCGGCGGTCTCCCAGCAACTGAAGGTGCTCGCCAGGGAGGCAGGCGTCGCCCTGCTGGAACCCGACGGGCGCCGCGTGCGGCTCACCGACGCGGGCCAGGCGCTCGTGCTGCGTGCCGACGACGTCCTCGCCGCCATGGACCGCGCCGTCGCCGAGATGGCCGGCTACCGCGGCTCCCCGCGCGGCCAGGTGCGGGTGGCCTCGTTCCCGTCCGGTGCCGCGCTGCTGCTCCCGCTCGTGCTCAGGGCGCTGGAGGGCACCGGCGTGGAGATCGTGGCGGGCGACGAGGACCTGCCACCGAGCGAGGCGCCGAAACTGCTGGCCGACTACGACATCGTGCTCACCCACCGCGACGAACGCGCGCCGTCCCTGGCCGGTCCGCGCATCGCCGCCCGGGTGCTCGTGCGGGAGCCGATCGATGTGGTTGTCGCGCACGATCATCCGCTGGCGGCGCGGGAATCGGTGCGCGCCGAGGAACTGGCCGAGGAGACCTGGGTGAGTGTGCGCGGCGGGTTCCCCGTCGACGACGTGCTCGAATCGATCGCCACCATCACCGGGGTCCGGCCACGGATCGCGCAGCGGCTCAACGATTTCCGGGTGATCGAGACCCTGGTGGCCTCGGGCTACGGTGTCGCGCTGATGCCGCGCTGGGCGGTCGCGCATCCGGGGTTGTCGGTGCTGCCGCTGGCTGGAGTGCGGGCGGCACGGGTCTACGAGATCGTCACCAGACCGCAAGCCGACCGACGGCCCGCCATCGCGACGGTGCTCGACGCCTTCGAGGGCGCGGCGCGGGCAGTGAGCGCGGGATGACCTGTTGACGAGGCCGGTCGCGAGCGGGCTGAGTGTCCGTTCGCGACCGGCTCCGATCAGTACTGTCCCGGCTGGTACTGCGGCTGCTGCTGGCCCGGGTACGGCTGGCCGGGCTGGAACTGCGGCTGACCGTGGTAGCTGAAATCGTCGGCCACCATGGCGGCCAGCTCGAGCAGGGCGCGCCGGGTGGGCTTGCTGACCAGCTCGAGGTCGATCTCGGCGCCCTCGGCGAGGTGATCGTCGAAGGGGACGATCTGCACCGCGCGGGTGCGGTCGAGGAACAGCTTGCGCAGCTGGTCCAGGTCGACCGTCGAGGCGCCGCGCCGCGAGGCGTTCACCACCACGACCGTGCGTTCGACGAGCTTGCTGTAGCCGTGGTGATCGAGCCAGTCCAGCGTCGCCGAGGCACTGCGCGCGCCGTCGATCGCGGGGGAGGTGACCAGCACCAGCGAGCTCGCCATGTCCAGCACGCCCGACATCGCCGAGTGCATCAGACCGGTACCGCAGTCGGTCAGGATGATGTTGTAGAAGGACTGCAGGATGCCGATCGCTTTGCGGTAATCGGCCTCGCTGAAGGCCTCCGACACGGCCGGGTCCTGTTCGGAGGCGAGCACTTCCAACCGGCTCGGCGCCTGCGAGGTGTGCGCGCGGACATCGGAGTAGCGGGTGATGCTCTGGTCCTCGAGCAGGTTGCGCACCGTCGAACGGGTCTGGCGCGGCACCCGGTGGGCCAGGGTGCCCAGGTCGGGGTTGGCGTCGATGGCGATGACGCGGTCGCCGCGCTGGGAGGCGAAGGTGGAGCCGAGACCGACCGTGGTGGTGGTCTTGCCGACGCCGCCCTTGAGCGAGAGGATCGCGATCCGGTAATCGCCGCGCACCGGCTGGTTGACCCGCTCGGCCAGGTCGCGGTGCACCACGTCGGCGGCCGACTCACCCGGGTTGATCACGCCACCGGAGACCTTGTGCACGGCCCGGCGCCACCCGCTGCGCGGCGCCTTGCGGGCCCGCTTGAGCAGGTTCAGGTCATTGACCGAATGCCCCGGCTGACCGGGCGCGGGCACATGCTGCGGCTGGAACGGCTGCTGCTGCGGCGGCGGACCACCCTGCCACTGCGGCTGACCCGGCTGCTGGGGCGCGGGCTGACCGGGCATCATGCCCGGGCCACCGGGCACCGGCTGCATACCGGTCTGCGTGGGTGGCTGGTACATCGGCGGCGGCGGGGGAGCCCAGCTGTAGATCGGCTCGCCCTGCGGGTCCTGCGGCGGTTGCTGCTGCTCCTGGCCAGGGAACTGGCCCTGCGCCTCGGCGCCCGGATACGGCTGCTGGCCCGCACCGGGGAACTGCTGCTCGGCGCCCGGATACTGCGGGGGCACACCGGGGTACGGCTGCTCACCGCCCTGCGGCGGCGCGGGCCACGGCTGCTCACCACCGGTCGGCGGGGGCCCGGGCCAGGGCTGCTCGGCGGCCTGCCCCGGCTGGCCCAGGCCGGGCCACGGCTGTTCGGTGCCCGGCGCGGGCTGACCCGGCCCAGCGGCCACCGGGTGCGCGCCACCGCTTTGATGGGGGTCCGGCGACGGATAACCGGGCGGTGCGAACGGGCCCGGCGCGAAACCGCCCGGCTGGAACACGGTCTGCTCGGCCAGGCCGATCTGCGGTTCCTGTTCGGCGCCCGTAGGCTCCTGCGCTTCCCCGGCCCCGGCAGCCGATTCGGCTGCGGCACCGGCCTTCTCGGGATTGTCCTCGGTCGCCGTCTGCACACCGGCGGTACCGGACGCAGCGTCGGCCGTGTCAGCCGACGGACTCTGCAGCCAGGGCGGAGAGGTCGGATTATGGTCGTTGTCGGTCACAGTTCCCCCACTTGCTCGATCGGCTCGAGCACGGAAAGTCGGCCTGAATGTGCAGTTAAAACGCTAGCACGGAGCTAATGGGCACGCCGGGGGTGATGGTGGCCCCGAAGTTTGCCCGCCGAAGGTCGACATGACGAGGGCCGGGTCGCGCTGGTGGCGGACCCGGCCCTCGTCGGCTGCCGGTTTCTAGCGGGCGGCTGCCCGGTTGACGGCTGAGACGACCGCGCGCAGGGACGCGGTGGTGATGGAGG
Source organism: Nocardia sp. NPDC004415 (assembly GCF_053602435.1). Classification (NCBI taxonomy): domain Bacteria; kingdom Bacillati; phylum Actinomycetota; class Actinomycetes; order Mycobacteriales; family Nocardiaceae; genus Nocardia; species Nocardia sp. NPDC004415. The sequence continues at coordinate 2,816 of NZ_JBSGDP010000043.1, read as the reverse complement.
TGGCGATGCCGACGCCCCAGACGACCTTGTCGCCGATGGCGACCTCGACGTAGGCGGCGGCCTGGGCGTCGTCGCCCGCGGACATGGCGTGCTCGCTGTAGTCCAGGACGCGCACGTCGAAGCCGACATTGGCGATGGCGTCGACGAAGGCGGCCAGCGGGCCGTTGCCGGAGCCGGTGATCTCCTGCTCGGCGCCGTCGACCTTCACGGTGGCCACGATGGAGTCGACGCCGCCGTCGGTCTCGGCCGCGGTGACGATCTGCTTGATCCGCTCCAGCGGCAGGATCGGGTTCAGGTATTCGGTGGCGAAGACGTCCCACATCTCCTTGGGCGTCACCTCGCCGCCCTCACCGTCGGTGATCGCCTGGATGGCCTGGGAGAACTCGATCTGCAGGCGGCGCGGCAGCACCAGCCCGTGATCGGTCTTCATGATGTAGGCCACGCCGCCCTTGCCGGACTGCGAGTTCACCCGGATGACGGCTTCGTAGGTGCGGCCGACGTCCTTCGGGTCGATCGGCAGGTACGGGACCTCCCAGACGATGTCGGCCACGTCGGCGTTCTGCGCGTCGGCGGTGGCCTTCATCGCGTCCAGGCCCTTGTTGATGGCGTCCTGGTGGCTGCCGGAGAACGCGGTGTAGACCAGGTCGCCGCCGTAGGGGTGGCGCTCGGCCACGGCCAGCTGGTTGCAGTACTCGACCGTGCGGCGGATCTCGTCGATGTCGGAGAAGTTGATCTGCGGGTCGATGCCGCGCGAGAACATGTTCATGCCCAGCGTCACCAGGCAGACGTTGCCGGTGCGCTCGCCGTTGCCGAACAGGCAGCCCTCGATGCGGTCGGCACCGGCCTGGTAGCCCAGCTCGGCGGCCGCGACGGCGGTGCCCCGGTCGTTGTGCGGGTGCAGCGACAGCACGATCGAATCGCGGCGGGCCAGGTTGCGGTGCATCCACTCGATCGAGTCGGCGTACACGTTGGGCGTGGCCATCTCGACGGTCGCGGGCAGGTTGATGATCAGCGGCTTCTCCGGCGTCGGCGCGATGATCGCCGAGACCGCGTCGCAGACCTCACGGGCGTAGTCCAGCTCGGTGCCGGTGTAGGACTCCGGGCTGTACTCGTAGCGCCACTCGGTGTCCGGGTACTTCTGCTCGATCTCCAGGCACAGCGCGGCGGCGTCGGTGGCGATCTTCTTCACCGCGTCGCGCTCGGCGCGGAACACCACGCGACGCTGCAGGATGGAGGTGGAGTTGTAGAAGTGCACGATCACGTTCGGGGCGCCGTTGCACGCCTCGAAGGTGCGCTCGATCAGCTCCGGACGGCACTGGGTCAGCACCTGGATGGTGACGTCGGCGGGGATGGCGCCGTCCTCGATGATCTCGCGGACGAAGTCGAAATCGGTCTGGCTCGCGGCCGGGAAGCCGACCTCGATCTCCTTGTAACCCATCCGCACCAGCAGGTCGAACATGCGGCGCTTGCGGGCGGGGCTCATCGGGTCGATCAGCGCCTGGTTGCCGTCGCGCAGGTCGACGGCGCACCACGCGGGCGCGCGGTCGATGATCTTGTCGGGCCAGGTGCGGTCGGGCACCGAGATGGGCTCGACCTCCTCGGCGAAGGGCCGGTACCGGAAGGCCGGCATCGAGGAGTTCTTCTGGTTGTTCCAGGCGGGCTGGTCGGCCGGTGCGGGTTTGCCGGGGGCCGTGATGGTGCGCGAAGCGGATACGAATGCGTCAGCCGAGGACATGCAAGTTTCTCCGTGGATGTGAGTGGATTCCCTGGTGGGAGCGGGTCGACCGGCGCGTTGGAACCCCGCGACGGGAGCCGGTCCGTATCAGAACCCGTCGCGGCGGCCGAGAAGAAGTGCCCGCTGCATGATCCTTCGAGGATACCGCGTACCCCATCCGGCGGGTAAGCGGCCTGGAGAAACCGGCCGGTAGCAACCGGGCGGTACGGTTTCAGCGAAACGCACGCTCGTACGGACCATCGCGTCCGACGAGACGGCACAAAGGAACTCGCATGACTTGGTTGGAACAACTCCTGGTCCTGGCCGCCGGTGTCGCGGCCGGTGGCATCAACACGATCGTCGGATCGGGCACGCTGATCACCTTCCCCACGCTGCTGGCGTTCGGGCTGCCGCCGGTGACGGCGAATGTGTCGAACACGATCGGCCTGGTCCCCGGCTCGGTGAGCGGGGTGATCGGCTACCGGCGCGAACTGGAGGGACAGCGGTCGCGACTGCTGCAACTGGGCACCGCCTCGCTGCTGGGTGGCATCACCGGCGCGGTGCTGCTGCTGATCCTGCCCGCCGAGGCGTTCAAGGCGATCGTGCCGGTACTGATCATCGCGGCGCTGATCCTGGTGGTGGTGCAGCCGCGCCTGGCCGCCTGGGTCAAGCAGCGCCGGGGTGAAGACGCCCCCGCGCCCGCGCACGGCGGGCCGATCCTGCTGGTCGCGGTGTATTTCACCGGCGTCTACGGCGGCTACTTCGGTGCCGCCCAGGGCGTGCTGCTGCTTGGCCTGCTCGGGGTGTTCGTGCACGAGGACATCCAGCGGCTCAACGCGGTGAAGAACGTGCTGGCGCTGATCGTCAACGCGGTCTCGGCGACCATCTTCATCGCGATCGCCGAGGTGAACTGGCAGGCGGTGGCGCTGATCGCGATCGGCTCGATCATCGGTGGTCAGCTCGGCGCGCGGGTGGGCCGCAAGCTGCCACCGAACGTCTTGCGCGCGGTGATCGTGGTGGTGGGCACCATCGCAGTGGTCCGCCTGCTCAGCTGAGTTGTTGGAGCGCTGGCGCGCTCGAGGTCGCGGCCCCTGGAGGGCCG